>NZ_CCXI01000047.1 GCF_000820705.1 Clostridium polynesiense
CCTGTAAGACAGGAGTTGGGTGGTATTTCTTTAGGAAGCAGAATCGAACGAAACTAAAACTCATTATACTCAAGGAATGCTTCATAATACTAACAAGGATGAAGACTTTGCCATAGAAGGAAGAGGGTTTTTACGGTTTTAAGAGGAAATAATACTTATTACACAAGAGATGGACATTTCCACGTCAATGCTGAAGGCTACTTAGTAAATGATTCAGGGGATAGGGTTTTGGGTAGGAATTCCCCAGGAGGCAATATAGAGCCTATTCATGTGGGAAATGGAACTATAAAATCTGACAGCAATAATAATATTTTTGTAAATGGCAGATTGAGCTACAGCTTCAATACTGCAGACTTTCAGGATTATAACAGTTTAAGAAAAATAGGAGATAATCTTTATCAAGGGGAAAATCCTGTTAATGCTAATGTTAATGTGAAGCAGGGCTTTATTGAAAAGTCTAACGTGAATGTAGTAAATGAAATGATCAATATGATGACTGTAATGAGGCATTTTGAGACTAATCAAAAGATGGTGCAGATTATTGATGAAACACTAAATAAAGCTGCTAATGAAGTAGGTAGTGTAAGATAATTGGAGGGATTAATTTGAGAATTCTTTGGAATGGAAAAAGTGCTATGATAGCAAATCAGGAAAAGCTGGACTCAATATCTAACAACCTATCAAATGTTAACACTACCGGTTATAAAAAGGTTAATGTTAGTTTTAGAGATCTCATGAGTGAAACTTTAAACAGAACCGGATATCCTACAAATTCACAGGAGGCCTTTACAGGTACAGGAGTAAGAACCTCTCCTTGGATTAGGGATAATACCCAGGGGATTATTCAGGAAACAGGACTTAAAACTGATATAGCTATAGATGGAGAAGGGCTTTTTAGAGTTGTTAAAGCTGATGGGAGCTTTGCTTATACAAGAGATGGAAGTTTCAAAATAGACAGTGCAGGAAAGATAGTAGATGCCAAAGGTAATATACTATCAATAGATTTTAAAGGAGGACACAACTACAATAATACTAAGTTTTCTCCTGATAATCTATCTATTGATAAATCCGGTGAAATATTTATAAAAGAAGGAAGCACCTTTACTAATGTGGCTTCTATACCTTTATATAATTCTATTGGACAGAATTCTCTTATTTCAGCAGGAGACAGCCTTTACGTACCTGCAGTCAATGTGGAGATGTTTAGAAGCAATAACGCTGATTTTCTCCAGGGCTATTTAGAGGGATCCAATGTAGACATGGCTGAAGAATTTACGGATATGATAATAACTCAAAGGGCTTTCGAATTAGGGTCTAGGAGTGTAAAAACCGCCGATGAAATGTGGGGTATGATTAATAACTTAAGATCAAGATAAATATAATGTCAGGTTCACCGGATGAACCTGACATTATTAATTTCCCTTTTAGTGGTTTATTTTAATCTAATTGAGAATATACATTAGTGAACAAAATAAAAGGGGGAGTTAATTTGGGAATAGGTTATACCTTAGGATGTTTAGTGAGCATCATGCTTTGGAATTTTCAAAGGCAGAAAGTATTTAAGTTAACAGATAATTATTGCTGCCGATTTATTAGAATTAAGGCTGCAAGATATGTAGTTTACCTTTTGATTATTCTAACTGCGGTAGGGTTAACAGCTAAATATGGTAACGGAGAAATTGTAAATTTTATTACTGCATTCCTGGTCATTGATATCAGTACCAGCGAAAGGGAAAATATAAACATTAAGGATGTTAAGTTCCATAAAACCATTTCTATTGTATGTAAGAGCCTTGTATGCGGATTCTGTGCACCATTATTTTATATATTGATATTTGGAAACTATTTTGCTGTTCTTTACTTCATGTTATATAATTTATGCTGTTGTTCTGAGTATGAGATATTTGAAATTGTACTTAACATTTTAACTATTATTCCCGCTTTCATAGTTCAGGTAATATTATATTTAATATATATTTTCACCTCAAAAAAATACACTATGGATTTCAAAGGAGACTACATTGTTAACTCATTAAAAAAGCCTCTGTTGAATATTGAAATAATGGCTGCTTATATAGAGGCTGTAGGATTTTATTATCATATTTATGAAAATGATACCAGCTATATAAAAATTTATGGAGAAGAAAAATCTAAAGTAGAAGAAATTCAGGTGAAGCACTACCTGGGAGTGATATATATTGCTGCCTTCTTTATGTTTTTGGGATTCATGTCTGTATATTTAATTTAAAAAGTGACAAGTGATTTCATCACTTGTCACTTGTCACGTGCCTGGCACCGTGAATTTTTTGTTAATTTTTTTTGGCTATTGTAATCTCTGTGGTAAGGGGAGGTATAACCTGTTTCTTTCTAGAAACTACCCCGGGTAAGAAGGCGGTATCCTCTTCTATTGTAACGTTGAAGGCTTTTTCTATGATATCCTTTTTTGGTCCCACTGCATAGATTTGTGAGCCTTCATTTAATATATCAGTAAGCATTAAAACTACAAGTTTTAAATCTACATCTCTAGATTTCTTTTCCATAAATTCCAGCATTTCGTCCTTAATGGGCATGAAACCCTCTTTATCCATGGTATATACCTGAGCCACACCTATTTTTATGCCCTCTACATTAAAGGTTTTAAAGTCTTGATGGAAAATCTGCTCTACGGTTTTTCCTTTTAAAGATGTACCAGCCTTAAACATTTGCTGCGCAAATTCTTCCTTATTAATATCTGCTATTTCGCACAATCTTTTTAAGATATGACTATCTTTTGGAGTTGTGGTTGGAGACTTAAGCAGGAGAGTATCAGATATTATCGCTGCAGCCATAAGACCTGCAGCCTGCCTGGATGGTCTTATTCCATTTTCAAAGAAGCAGGAAGCTACAATGGTAGAGGTACTTCCTACAGGCTCGTTTCTGAAATAAATAGGAGTGTTAGTCTGAATATCTGCAACTCTGTGATGATCTATAATCTCTAGTATTTCAGCATCTTCAAGGCCTGGAACTGATTGGCTCCTTTCATTATGGTCCACCTGGATAACTTTCTTTTTATGATTAGATATCAGATGATATCTGGAAATCATTCCTATAACTCTATTTGCATCGTCAATGACTGGATAGCTTCTGTATCTAGTTTCAACCATTATATCTTTAATATCTTCTACTAAATCCTCTATAGAAAAGAATATAAGGTTATTATCTGCCATAACATAAGAAACAGGAACACTCTGTACTATAAGCCTTGCAGCTGTGAAGGAATCATGAGGAGTTGAAATTATGGTAACTCCGTTTTTGGAAGCTCTTTCCTTCATTTCTTCTGTAACGCACTGAGAGCAGGTGGTTATCATAAGTGACACCTTTTTATCTATGAGCACATTTTGAGCTTCCTCTCTGTCACCTACAATGACTATATCTCCACTCTCTACCATTGAACTTAAGCTCGTAGGTTCCATGGCAGCAACAAGTATCTTTCCTGTAAACCTGGGGTTATCTCCATGTACATAAACTGGATCAGCGGAAAGAGTTTCTATAATGTTTTCAAGGGTTGTATTGCTTTTAGATAAAATAGTATTATCCCATATATCCATATAATTAGTGGTAAGGCTGGACACTGAAAGTAAACCCATCAAATGTTCATTTTCATCAACAACCGGAAGGGTTTTAAGATTATTGGTTTTCATTATGTTCCAAGCCATTTTTAAAGATATTTCAGGAGCTATGGGATGAATTTTATCAATATTAAGGTCTCCTACCTGAAGTTTCACTGTTTCCAAGATAGGGGGCTTATTAACTCCAAAATACTCTAATATAAACTGGGTTTCTTGATTTATTTCACCTAATCTTACAGCTACTGCAGGTATAGAGCTGGTTTTGTTCTTAAATTCTGCATATGCCACAGCTGCACAGATGGAGTCAGAATCTGGATTTCTGTGGCCGGTTACGTATATGAGGTCTTTCAACTACATTTCCTCCTTCGATTTAACAATATTAGTATATGAATATAATTTTACTTGTTAAAGTGTGAAATGTAAACTAATTTAAGTTTATGCAGAATTTACTCATAATGATTAAAGAGTGTTTCATATATTACTATAGAAGCTTTGAGTAATAAAAAAGGAGTGAACTTAATGATACAAGAGAAGGAGTTGGTTAGGGGACTAAGCAGTGTTGAAGCGAATAGAAGGATTAATACCTATGGCAGCAATACTATTATTAATAAAAAAAAGATATCACCATTTATAATTTTTTTATCGCAATTTAATGATTTCATTGTATGGGTTTTAGTGGCAGCTACCATTATTTCAGGACTTATGGGTGATATATCAGATTCTATAACAATACTGATAATTATATTTATAAATGCTGTGCTAGGATTTATTCAGGAATTTAAAACTGAAAAATCTCTTGAGGCACTGCAAAATCTTGCTGCTCCCACCTGCAAGGTTATAAGGGATGATAAAATACAGGTAATAAATGCTGAGCAGGTTACTATTGGGGATCTAATTTTACTGGAGGCAGGAGACAGGATACCTGCAGATGCAGTATTAATCGAAGCAAGCAGTGTACTGGTGGATGAATCCCTGCTTACCGGAGAATCTATAGGAGTTAACAAGAGTACTTCCAATAAAGAAAATTATGTATATATGGGAACAACTATTTTAAAAGGTAAAGGTAAGGGAAAGGTTACTCAAATAGGCATGAAAACGGAAATGGGAAAAATTGCAGATCTGCTTCAGTCTATAGAAAGCGAAAAATCTCCTTTAAAGATAAAATTAGAGTCTCTTGGAAAGATAATGGTAATAGTGTGTATTATAATCTGTGCTATAGTTACGATTTTAGGAATTATGAGAGGACAACCTATTGGAGATATGTTCCTGCTTGGAGTAAGTCTGGCTGTTGCAGCTATTCCGGAAGGTCTCCCTGCAATTGTTACTGTAGCATTAGCTTTAGGGGTTTCAAGAATGCTGAAAAGAAATGCTTTGGTAAGAAAACTTCCGGCTGTGGAAACTTTAGGCTGCACATCCGTTATATGCAGTGATAAAACCGGAACTTTAACGGAAAATAAAATGACTGTAAAGGCTCTTTATTTTGAAAACAAAATATATAATCTGGATAAAGAAAAAAATGAAGGCAGCCTTCCTTTAAAAAAAGCTTTTACCTTTTGCAATGATTGTAATTATAACTTAAATGAAAAGAATATGGACAAGGCTCTTCAGGGAGATCCTACTGAGACAGCATTGATTAAATGCTTTTTCAAAGACACAGTATCATTAAAAAGCTTTTTAGAAAAAGGAACAAGAGTTTATGATATACCATTTGATTCTAACAGAAAAATGATGTCTGTAGTCATTAAAGAAGGAAATAACGAAAGCTGTTATGTTAAAGGTGCTCCTGAAAAGATTATAAACAAATGCAGCTTTGTATTAGAGAAAGGCTTAATACAGCCTCTTACTCCATCAAAGAAAAGAGAAATACTAAGCAGCATAGATATAATGTCTTCAAATGCATTAAGATGTATAAGCGCCGCCTATAAAGAAAAGGGGATTATTTACAATTCCTTAATGGAAAAGGAATTGATATATTTAGGTACCGCAGGAATTATAGATCCTCCAAGAAAAGAAGTTAAAGATGCAGTGCTTCAGTGCAGAATGGCAGGAATAATTCCAGTTATGATAACCGGAGATCATAAAAACACCGCCTTTGCTATAGCTAAGGATCTTGATATATGCAGCAGTCAGGAAGAAGTTATAACTGGTGATGAGCTTGAAGCTATAAGTGATAAGGATTTAGCAGAAAGGGTAAAAAAAATCAAGGTATTTGCAAGGGTTAATCCCAATCATAAGCTGAGGATAGTGAGAGCCATTAAAAACAATGGAAAGATAGTTGCAATGACGGGAGACGGTGTAAATGATGCACCTGCCATAAAAGAAGCTGATATTGGAGTAGCTATGGGGATATCCGGCACTGATGTAACCAAAGAAGCTTCATCAATGATTCTCTTAGATGACAATTTCACAAGCATAGTTTCTGCAGTAGAAGAGGGAAGAGTAATATATGATAATATACGAAAATTCATAAGATATCTTCTATCCTGCAATTTAGGAGAAGTCCTTACAATGTTTTTAGCATCACTCTTTTATCTGGAAAACCCCCTGAGTCCAATTCAAATATTATTTGTTAATCTTGCTACGGATGGATTACCGGCAATGGCCTTAGGAGTGGACCCTCCGGATATAGATATAATGGCTCAAAAGCCAAGAGGTAAAAAGGAAGGAATATTTGCCCGAGGACTTAGTGAAAAGATAATAATAAGAGGTATGCTTATAGGAATATGTACTCTTCTTGCTTTTATAATGGGTAAATTATACGGATATCCATTAAAGCTATGCAGGACAATGGCTTTGGGAACGCTGGTTTTGTCTCAGCTCTTCCATGTCTTTGAATGCAGATCCGAAAGACATTCTATCTTTGAAATAAAAATATTTACAAACTTATACCTTTTAGCAGCGGTGACAGTTTCAGTATCAATGCTGATTTCAATCATATATATTCCCTGGCTGAAGAATATTTTTAATACAATGTCTTTGAATATAAGTCAGTGGTTAATCGTTTTATTCTTCTCAGGTATAATAGCTTTCATAAACAGCCTATACTTATGGATTAAGGCCAAATAATAATGAGTGGAGTATATAACTCCACTCATTTATTTCATACGCTGAACTTTTTGAACCCTTTTAACCTGAGGACCATCAGTAGGAACTAAATCTTTACGAGTAGTAAGATTTTTTATGTTCATTATTTCAATAATCTCTCGGCTTTCTTTAGATTTTTTACCTTTTTTGCCCTTAAGTCCCTGAACTATCACTAAGTTACCTTGATTAATATTTATAAAACCAGGTTTTTTAAACCATTTATTCTTTTTGTAAACGCATTTAATTACATTCTTGCTTCTTTCTGGTCTAACTAGTAACACAGCAGTGATTTTGTGAAATATCCAAAGTATAGTTTTTTCCTCAACTTTAACAGAAACAACATTTCCCTGTACCTGAGCAAGTCGGTCACCATATTTCTTTATATAAGATTCCGTATAGTACTGAGCTAATTTTTCTTTAAATCCCATTTTTATGACTCCTTTACCTATTAATAATAACAATGACGCCGAATAATAAAACCAGTCATTTAAATCTGAATGGCTAAAAGTATTATAACATAATATACCATGCTATTAAATACTTTGTTTTTATATTGTACAGTAATTATTATATTCTATAATCATAGTTTTTAACAAATATTTTACTATAAATAAAATTTATAAAATTCTAAATACTGCCTTACCTTTCCAGAGGAATTGTGTTATTATTATAACAGAATATATTGAAAATTAAGGTGAAATTATGTGTTTAGCATTTCCGTTAAAAATAGTAAGCATAGATGGTAAACAAGCTGTTGCAGAATTAAAAGGAGTACAGAAAACCATTAGAATAGACTTTATTAAGGATATAAGAATAGATGACTATGTACTTGTACATGCTGGATTCGCCATAGAAAAGATTGATAAAAATATATCAATTGAAACTTGGGGATTATTGAAAGAAATGGATAATGTGTAAAATGAGGGGATTTAGTATGCTGTCTGACTTAAAAAAAATAATATATCTTATAGAACAAAATCTATCAAAGATAGAAAAGCCAAATATAATGGAAGTCTGCGGTACTCATACTATGGCGTTATCTAAAACAGGAATTCGGGATTTATTTAAGAACAAGATAAATTTTATTTCAGGTCCTGGATGTCCTGTGTGTGTTACCCATGAAAAGTATATTGATTATATATATGAACTATCTCTTTATAAAGATGTTATTATAGCTACATATGGTGACATGATTAGAGTTCCTGGCACTCATCCTGATAAGTCTCTTGAAAAGAGCAGGGCTTTGGGAGGAAATATAAAAATAGTATATTCTTCTATGGATGCTCTTAAGCTGGCTTTAGAAAATAAAAATAAATGTATAGTTTTTTTAGCTATAGGATTTGAAACCACAGCTCCTTCTTCGGCTGTGGTTATTCGTGAGGCTTGTAAAAGAAAAATAGAAAATTTCAAAATCCTTTCCATGCATAGAAGGATAAAACCTATAATGACACAGCTGTTAAGTGAAAAGGACATAAATATTCACAGTTTTTTGTGCCCTGGACATGTAGCTGCTGTAATAGGTGAAAGAGGTTTTAAATTTTTGGAATATTATGATAAACCCGGAGTGATAGCGGGATTTGAAAGAGAAGAACTCCTATATTCAATATTTAAAATAACTGAAAAATTAAAAAATAAAGACTATAGCTTGGAAAACTGCTATAAGAGCATAGTAAGACCGGAAGGCAATACGGAAGCCGTTAAAGCTATAAATGAAACTTTTACTGCTGCAACCGACTGCTGGAGGGGAATAGGAGAGGTAAGGGATGGAGCATTAAAGTTAAAAGAGGAATTTAGAGAGTTTGACATAGAGCATTATTATCCGATGAAAAGTTTTGAAGATAAATCTAATGAAAACTTATGTGCCTGCGGAGAAATTTTAAAAGGGAAATTATCTCCTCTACAGTGTCCGTTATTTCGAAAGAAATGTAACCCTTTAAATCCTATAGGTCCGTGTATGGTTTCTCAGGAAGGAAGCTGTGCCGCTTATTACAGATATTGTTACTAACCGAAGGAAGTGAATGTATGGATGAATTTATAACATTATCTCATGGAAACGGAGGGGTAAAAACCTCTAAATTAATTAAAGAAATGTTTTTGAGTAAATTAGGGAACTGCTATCTTAATTCCTTAGAGGATGGGGCTGCTCTGAATGTTAGTAATAGGATTGCCTTTACAACTGACAGCTATGTGATTTCTCCTTATTTCTTTAAAGGCGGAGACATAGGAAAGCTTTCTGTATGCGGCACTGTAAATGATTTAATAATGTGTGGCAGTATACCTAAATACTTAACCTTATCCCTTATACTTGAAGAAAGTTTTAGTATGTCAGAGCTGGAGAAAATAATAAATTCAATTGCAGAAACTGCGGAATATTCCGGCGTAAAGATAGTTACAGGAGATACTAAGGTAGTGGATAAGGGGCATGGACATGGCATATATATAAACACCGCGGGAATAGGAGAATTAATTTCAGGAGTTTCTTTAAACACAGAAAATATTGAAGAAGGAGATGCTGTAATATGCACCGGGAATATAGGCGATCATGGAGTTTCTATACTTTGTTCCCGAGAAGGATTATTAGAATTTAATTTATCTTCCGACTGTACTCCTCTAATTGAACTTATACCTGTGATTATTAAATTTAAAGAAGATATAAAAGCCTTAAGGGATCCTACCAGAGGAGGGGTGGCGACGGTTTTAAATGAATTTGCAGAAAATAGTGACTGTTCCATTGAAATAAATGAGGAATCTCTTCCTTTAGATGAAAAGGTGAAGTTTGCCTGTGAAATGCTGGGGCTTGATCCTCTTTATTCAGCTAACGAGGGTAAGGCTCTTATGGTAGTAAAAAAAGCTGCCGCAGAAAAGATTCTTGAAGAACTGAGAAAATATCCTGTTTTTTTTAATTCAAAAATAATAGGTGAGGCTATAAAAGAGGATAAAGCTAAGGTTTTATTAAAGAGCGAACTGGGAGGAAGAAGGATAATTGATAAACTAAGTTATGACATTTTGCCCCGTATATGCTGAAAATAAATATTTATAAGGAGGCTTTATATGCATGAATATCAATGTACAGAGATTACCAAAGATGAACTGATTCCAATAGTTAAAAAGATGTATAAAGAAAAGAGAAGATTGGTAATCATGAATGGTTATATCGATAAAGAAGGAAATAATGTAGTACTTTATCATTTTGACGTGGAAGGAAGTATTAAGTCCTATTCTGTTAGAGGCTTCAGCATCATTCCAAGCATTACAGAAATTTATGGAGGATCTGCTCAATGGTGTGAGGAGGAAATATGTGAGTTTATGCCTATAGACTTTCAAGGGTTAAATAAGTCTGGCAGACTGTTTTTACCTGAAGAGTTTGATGGCTCAGGACAGATACTTGTTTTACCTTTGTCAGAATTAAAAAAATATAAAGAAGCTGAAACAAGCGGTAAGGAGAAATAATATGGGATACACAATACCTATCGGACCCTATCATCCATCTTTAGAAGAGCCTGTCCATGTTAAGCTTTATACAGAGGGCGAGCTTATAACTGATGCTGATGTTTTCATAGGATATAACCACAGGGGGATAGAAAAATTAGCATCTGAAAGAAATTATATACAAACGATTACCCTGGTGGAAAGAGTATGCGGTATATGCTCTCACTCTCACACCCTAGCATACTGTTTGGCGTTAGAAAAGATTGCTGATATGAAGGTTCCTAAAAGAGCTTCATATATCAGAGTTATATTCTGTGAACTTGAGAGACTTCATTCACACTTTTTATGGCTGGGTCTTGCTGCTCATATAATCGGTTTTGATTCTGCTTTCATGTATAGCTTTGCAGCCAGAGAAAAAGTAATGGATACTTTAGAAATGCTCAGCGGTAATAGGGTGAATTATGCAATGAATATTGTTGGAGGATGCAGAAGAGATATTTCTAAAGATCAGTTTGACAGACTGATAAAGATGCTTCAGGAGCTGGAAGAACCTTATGAAAAGATATTATATATATTTTCAAATGATAAGACATTGGAATTGAGAACAAAAGGAGTAGGTAAGCTGTCTTAGGAAGATGCCTGGCAGTATGGTGCCTGCAGTCCTCACGGAAGAGCATCAGGAATGAAGGATGATACAAGGAAGATAGATCCTTACTGCTGCTATGAGGATTTTGATTTTAATGCCGTTGTTACCCAAGAAGGGGACGTTTTTTCCAGAGCTGTGGTAAGACTTTTAGAAATTCAGGAGAGTATTAAAATTATTAAGCAAGCAGCTGAAAATATACCTGAAGAGGGAATAAATCTTGGATTTAAAATTCCTAAAATACCCTCAGGAGAGTATTTAAGCAGAATAGAGGCACCAAGAGGAGAAGTAAGCTATTTGGTTATATCTGATGGGGGCCCTAATAACTGGAGGGTGAATATACATGTTCCCACCTTTAAAAATGCAGCTACAGTACCCATTATGCTGAAAGGAAATTCAATAGCAGATGCAGGTTTGATCGTTGCAAGTATAGACCCATGCTTTTCTTGTTTGGACAGGTAGTGTTATGCATGAGCTTTCAGTAACGGAGAATATTATAAAAATATGTACAGAAGAAGCGGTAAAGCATAAGGTGACAGCGGTGAAATGTATAAATCTGCAGATAGGAGAGCTTTCTGGGCTGATTCCAAAATGCATTCAGTATTATTTTGACATAGCAAGTAAAGGAACGCCTATAGAAGGGGCTTTGCTGAATGTAGAAAAAATCCCGGTTGAAATAAACTGTGTCTGCTGCGGATATGAAGGAAGGCTTATAAAAGATAAATATAACTGTCCTCAATGTGGAAGCTATGATGTGAAGATAATTAGAGGAAGAGAATTTCTTATAAAAAGCATGGAGGTAGATTGATATGGAAATAAAGGTTGTAAGGCAGATTTTAGAATGGAATCAAAATTGTCATGATGAACTTCAGGAAGAGCTAAATAAAAAGAAGGTTGTAATGATAAATATAATGGGGTCTCCCGGAGCGGGTAAGACTACATTTATATTATCTTTAATTAATAAGCTAAAAGAGATTGGCATTAATTCTGCAGTTATAGAAGGTGATGTTGCAGGACAGATAGATGCTGAAACTATAGCTTCGCAGGGAATCCCTGTGGTCCAGTTAAATACTGACGGTGCCTGCCATATAGAAGCAATGTCTATTAAAAATATTTTACCTGAATTTAATCTTGAGGACATACAGGTAATAATAGTTGAAAACATAGGTAACTTAGTGTGTCCTGCAGAATTTGATATAGGTGAGCACTTGAAGGTTGCTCTTCTAAGCGTGCCTGAAGGTGATGATAAGGTAAATAAATATCCTTTGATGTTTATGAGGTCTAATGCACTGGTTATTACAAAATACGATATGAAGGATTATTTTGATTATAATGAAAAGCGGATAATGGATGAGGCAAAGGCTGTAAATAAGGATATAAGAATATTTAAGGCTGATTCAAGAAAAGGCACGGGGGTACAGGATTTTGTTGCCTGGCTTAGACCACTTTTTAATAAATGATATTGGAGGAATGATTATGAAAAAGCTGTACAGTATATTAGCTACGGCGTTATTTTGCATGCTTTTTTGGGTGATATTTGTGCTTCAGGATATTAATCTTCTTAAATTAGATTATCAAGAGGCAGTAGCTGGTGTTTTAGTATCATTTTTAGTAGCAGCTTTCACTCACAAATTTTTTATAAGAGAGGATCCCTTCTGGCTTTTAAACTTTAAAAGACTGGGGAGTTTAATTATGTTTATTCCTGTGTACGCATGGGAACTCTTAAAGGCTAACTGGGATGTGGCTAAGAGAGCTATTTCTCCTAAAATGAATATTAATCCGGGAATCGTGAAAATTGAAACAGAAATTAAATCCGATTACGGCTTAGCTATGCTGGCAAACTGTATAACCCTTACTCCTGGAACTATAACTATGGACATAGTAGAGGAGGATGAGAAAAACTACATGTATATTCACTGGATTGATGTTTCTGCCAGAGATATTAAACAAGCATCTGAAATAATAAAAGGTACCTTTGAACCTTGGGTTAGGAGGATATTTAAATAATGGATATGAGTACTGACTTTGTTGTACTTTCAGTAGTGCTATTATTACTTTCGTTATCTTTAGTATATAGAGTTTATAAAGGACCTCATGTAATTGATAGGGTGGCTGCAGCGGATTCTATCGATGTTATAGTAGGGCTTATAATGGTTATATTCGGCTGTTATGAAGGACGTGCGCTATATATTGATTTAGGTTTAATCGTCACACTCCTTGGCTTCATTGGAACTATTCTAATTTCAAGATATCTGGAGGGCAAAATGTGATGATAACAAGAATTATAATAGATTTATTATTTGCAGTGGGAGTATTTTTTATATTAGCAGGTGTCATTGGAATGCTGAGGATGCCGGATACCTTCTGCAGGCTTCAGTCTTCAACTAATATAGTTACCATGGGAAGTCTTCCCATATTAATAGGATGTGCTGTTTATGGTTTTTATATAGGAAACTCTTCTATTGCAGTTAAATCCATGATTATAGCAGTTTTTATATTGCTTACTAATCCTGCTGCGTCTCATGCGATGACAAAGGCAGCTTACAGGAGCGGTGCAAGAGATGTGAATAACAGTGAGTATCACTGCGAAGAAGGGGAGGAAAATAATGGGTAATATGTCCTTATTAAATTCTTTAATAGTAGCAGGGATTATAATTGCTGGTTTTCTTACAGTTATTATAGATGATATTCTTCCCTGTATTATAGCTTCTTCAGTGGTTGGTACACTTATAGCTCTGGAGTTTCTTTTGCTGAGGGCACCAGACGTAGCAATAGCTGAGGGTGCTGTGGGAGCGATACTTACTCCGGTAATTTTTTTAATAACCCTTCATAAGATAAAGGGGAATAAAAAGGAGGAGGAGGAAAAATGAAAAAAGCTGTTTCTGCATTCTGCATAACTATGATAACTTGTTTTTTTTATGTATACAGCTTTTAAAATGAGCTCTTTAAGCGATAGCTTTCAAGGTATAGCTTCCATAATTACTAAGGAAACTGTAGAAAAAACAGGAGCTATTAACTCCGTGACAGCTATAGTGTTTGATTTTAGAGGTTATGATACATTGGGTGAGTCTTTTGTACTCTTTACAGCAGTAAGTGGTACTGCGGTGATACTTAGAAAAAATAAAAGAAACAGGGAGGAATTAATTAATGAAAAAAAGGAAATTTAAGAATTCCATAATTACCTCCTGTGCTGATATAGTTCTGCCAATATCCCTGGTTCTTGGAGCGTATATAATCCTCCATGGTCATTTAAGCCCGGGAGGAGGGTTTCAGGGAGGGGTTTTAATAGCGGGAGCTATAGCTGTGTTTTATACAGCATATGGAAGAAAAGGTATTACAAAGGTATTTAATAGTGAAAAAATGAAGCTGTCAGAGGATATTGGAGCCTTAGCCTTTGTGTTAACTGCAACTTTAGGGATAATATATGGTGCAAGCTTTTTTGGCAATGTTTTATATAAAGGGACTCCTGGTAAGCTTTGGAGCTCAGGTACGATATTTTTTATGAATTTTGCTGTAGGTTATAAGGTGTTAGCCGGGATAGGGTTTTTAATACTAGCTATGCTAGGAACTTTAAAAGAGGACAGTGAGGAATGAGGTGGGTAAATGGTAATTAATTATATTGGCTCATTTTTGTTGATGATATTCGGTCTCTACATTATGATTTTTAAGAAAAATATGATAAAGATTGTAATCGGTATGGGGCTTTTAGACAGTGGAATAAATTTACTTCTTATTTCTATAGGATACAGATCAGGAGGAACTGCACCTATATTTATGTCAGATTTAAAGGCT
>NZ_CCXI01000048.1 GCF_000820705.1 Clostridium polynesiense
TCCTCAAGCTCTTACACTGACATCAATAGTAATAGGAGCCTGTGTTACTGCTTTGGCGCTTTCATTGGTGATAAAGGTCAAAGAGCACTATGGAACCATTGATGCAGACAAAGTAAGGAGGTTAAGAGGATGACTTCTTATGTTACAAACTTACCGGTAATTGCAATTATAGTACCCTTTGTCATGGCATTCATCATAGGGCTCACTGGTAATAAAAACCTTAAGCTGAAAAAGTTTTTATCTTTATTAGCAACTTTAATTTCACTGGTGGCAGTATTACTTCTAATAAAACCTATAATGGTTAATAAAAATATTGCAACATATTGGATGGGAAATTGGAAACCTGTGGAAGGATGGGCTATAGGTATAGGCCTTGAAGTGGATGCTTTAAGCCTTTTCGTGGGACTAATTATAGCCGTAACCTGTTTTTTATCTTCAATATATTCAATACGTTACATGGAGAGAGATAACTCCCTGGAAAAGTATTATACGTTATTTTTGCTGCTTGCAGGCAGCATGCTTGGATTTGTTTTTACCGGTGATCTTTTTAATATGTATGTTATGCTTGAAATAATGACCTTTGCTGCGGTAGCTTTAACTGCTTTTAGAAATAAAACCTATAAAGCTATTGAAGCTGGTTTTAAGTATATTGTAATCGGTTCTTTAGGTTCTTCCCTGATACTTATAGGAACGGTATTGCTTTATGCTCAGGTAAATACGCTGAATATGGCTCAGATATCAGCAGTGATATATAATAACGATTTAACACCTGTAACCATTATGGCGTTAACGTTGCTGCTTACAGGTTATGCAGTTAAAGCATTTTTGGTACCTTGTCATACCTGGCCGCCGGATGCTCATATGTCCGCTCCTTCCTCTATATCAATGCTGCTTTCAGGGGTAATGAGTAAAACAGGAGTATATGGAATAATAAGAATATTATATATGCTGTTTCACGCCTCAGGAAAAACCTCTTTAGCTGCACTTATAATTACTTGGGGAACTATAACCATGCTTGTAGGAGTGACTATGGCGTTAGTTCAGACTGATTTTAAGAGATTACTGGCATTTCACTCAGTGTCACAGCTTGGCTATATAATGGTTGGATTAGGAGTTGGCTTGGTCAGTACAAATGAAATAGCTGTGTTAGGTGCTTTAGGTGGTCTTTACCATATGCTTAATCATGCAACTTTTAAATGTCTTTTATTTTTGACTGCAGGAGCCGTACTATATACTACCGGCACAACTGATTTAGACAAATTAGGAGGGCTTGGGAAAAAGATGCCTTTAACCACGGTATTATTTATGATCGGTGCTGCAGCTATAAGCGGCATACCTCCTTTTAATGGTTTTGTGTCTAAATGGCTTATATATCAGGCCAGCTATGAAGCCGGTTATTATTGGGTTACCATAGCAGCTTTATTGGTTTCTGTAATGACCTTAGCCTCCTTTGTAAAAGTTGGTCAGTCTGTTTTTTTTGGTCAAAGGCATAAAGACTATGATAATGTAAAAGATGTTCCATGGACTATGAGAATTCCGATGATAATACTATCTTTGATATGCGTTATAGGTGGATTGTTTCCAAGATTTATATCAAAATATCTATTAGAGCCTACAGCCTATGCCATGTATAACCTAGGAGGCTACATAGAGGTTATGTTTGGGAAAGAATTTGTAGCTAAAATGTTTAAAAGTACTGTAACTATACCGGAAATAAACTATTCTTATGCAGGAT
>NZ_CCXI01000049.1 GCF_000820705.1 Clostridium polynesiense
GAAATAAACTATTCTTATGCAGGATACTGGAAGCCGGAATCCTGGCTGGTGCTTTTTGTTATCTTACTAGTTTCTTTTCTATTTATAGTTTCATTAAATCTATCCAATATTGGAAAAGATGTAAAGGGAAATTTATTAAATACAAAGTATGACAGCTTTACCGGAGGAGAAGAAGAAGAGTATTCTCAAATTGGCGGCCACGATTTGTTTTGGGGAATGAAATATCAGTTTAGAGTTTATTTTGATGTTTTTCAGAGAGCTCACAGCGGGGTTGTCAACGACTATGTACTATGGGTTATTGCATGCTTAACTGCGGTGATAGTGTACTGCTTCGTGTTTCTATAGGAGGGATTTAATTGAAAGATATTTTATTGAATTTATTTTATGTGCTTATATATCCTGGCTTTTTATTCACATTTTTTGCAGGGATTATATTAGCGGGTATAGATAGAAAAATCGTTGCTAGAATGCAGCGGAGAATAGGGCCTCCTTTGCTTCAACCCTTATATGACTTTTTCAAGCTTGCAGGAAAGGACAGTATAATCCCAAGAAGTGCTGCAAAGAGGGTATTTATTATAGCCCCAATTATAGGTTTAATAAGCGTAATCACTATCTCACTGTTCATCCCTCAATTTGGTTTTAGCTTTATGCCAGAAATTGCTGATATGATAGTTATTATATATTTATTAACTATTCCTGCAGTAGCACTGATTATAGGGGGTTCTTCTTCAGGATCTCCCTTTGCTGGAGTTGGGATATCAAGAGAAATGGTAACAATGCTGGCTTATGAGCTTCCTTTGGTGATAATACTTCTAGCTATAGGAGCTAAGGCTGGATTAGCCTTAGAAGGAAAGGTGACTTTTTCATTAACCACTATACAGCAATACCAGGCAACCAGTGGATTAATGATTTCAAAGTTTTCCCTAATTCCTGCAGCACTAGCCTTCCTCCTTATTATTCCTGCTGAAGTAGGCAGCGTTCCCTTTGATGTAGCTGAAGCAGAGACTGAAATTTGTGAAGGCCCTTTAGTTGAGTACAGCGGTTTTTATCTTGGAATTTTTAAGCTCACCCAAAATATTAAGATGTTTATAATGACGAGCTTGTTTATAGCTTTATTCCTTGGAGGTAAAGGTTTTACTCACATGACCTCTGTTCCTGCTTTGAATTTGTTGCTTAATGCTCTGCTTTTAATGTTTTTAAGCATTATAATAGTATTTTTATCTATATCCTTGATAAAAGGAGTAATAGCCAGAGTAAAGGTTGAACAGGCATTAAAGTTTTACTGGACAGTGCCTACTGGTCTTGCATTACTCAGCTTAATAATGGTTTACTTCAAGCTTTAAAGAAAGAAGGGATTGTATGTTAGATGTGATTAAAAAAAGCAGGGCAAAATCTCCATGGATATACCATTTAAACACCGGTTCATGCAATGGCTGCGATATAGAGCTTATAGCACTGCTGGGGCCAAAATACGATGTAGAAAGATTTGGAATAAAGCTTACCGGCACACCCAGACATGCAGATATAATTATAGTAACAGGGCCTGTTACAGCACAGTCAAAAGATAGAATGCTAAGAGTAATTTCTCAGGTACCTGATCCTAAGGTAATAGTATCATTAGGATCTTGTCCGCTATCCTGTAATGTGTTTAAAGGAAGCTATTCTATAGTAGGACCTTTAGATAGGTGGGTTCCGGTAGATGTATCAGTAGGAGGATGTGCACCAAAGCCTGAGGCAATCATTTCAGGTATTTTAAAAGCCGTGGAAATACTTAAAAGAAAGAGAGGGGTGGAATAAATGGGTGGAATACCTTATTTAAAGGATGGACTTTTAAATTTATTTAAGAAGCCTGTTACTAAAGCTTATCCGGAAGAACCGGTAGAAGCTCCGGAAGGATACAGAGGTAAAATAGTATTTCATCCTGAGCTCTGCATTGGCTGTGGTTTATGTATGAGAATCTGCTCTCCTGCTTCGATTACAAAAAGTATGGTAAATGTGGAAGGCGGACAGGAAATTACCATGTCCTTTAATATGGCCTCCTGTACCTTTTGTTCAATGTGCAGAGATTTTTGCCCTAAAAAAGCCATAGAATTTACAAGGGAATATAATTTGGTGGTTGAGGATAAAAATGAGTTGATGATAAGCGGTACATTTATTAAAAAGCTTCCTCCAAAGCCGCCAGCTCCTCAAAAAAAGAATGAAGAGAAAAAGCAGAACTGAAAGCCGCTTTAAGTGTATATAATCTCCTTGATAAAAACAAAATATAATAGACTTATATATAGGATTGAGTTAATATAAGAATAAGGTATATATAATCAGGAGGATGAAAATGGAAAAAAATCAATTAGCTAAAATGATAGACCATACTCTGCTTAAGCCTGAGGCTAATGAGTCGGGTATTAGAAAACTATGTAAAGAAGCCTTAGAATATAACTTTGCTTCAGTTTGCATTAATCCCTGTTATGTTAAATTATGTTCAGATGAACTTAAAGAAAGTGAAGTAAAGGTTTGTACTGTAATAGGATTTCCTTTAGGAGCTACTACTTCAGAAGTAAAAGCCTTTGAAACAAAAAATGCCATTGAAAATGGTGCTGAAGAAGTAGATATGGTTATAAATGTAGGGAAGCTTAAGGACAAAACTTCGAATATGTGAAGAAGGATATAGAAGCTGTGGTTAATGCGGCTAAAGGAAAGGCTCTTACAAAGGTTATACTTGAAACCTGCCTTTTAACCGATGAAGAAAAGGTGATTGCCTGCAAACTTTCAAAAGAAGCAGGAGCTGATTACGTGAAGACCTCTACAGGCTTCTCAACAGGAGGAGCCACTTATGAGGATATAAAGCTCATGAGAGAAACTGTTGGACCTGATATGGGGGTTAAAGCTTCAGGAGGGGTTAGAACCTATGAGGATACAGTAAAATTAATCGAAGCAGGTGCTTCAAGAATAGGTGCTTCAGCTTCAGTTGCTATCTGCCAAGGATTAAAGAGCGATTCTGATTACTAAACAAACAGTAAAAGTGTAACATGTAGTTTTGCATGGTTTAAGAACTAAATAATTAAATGTATAAAAACCATTCCTATTTTTTGGTTTCTCGAATATTAATATAATAGACAACTATTATAAAAGGGGGAACTGATTATAAATAATAGGAATGGTTTCTATTATTTATAAAACAGGAATGCGATGAAAAGGGAATTAACTCCTAAGGAGATTATTTATAATTTAAACTCAGAGAGAAAATGGGAGGGAGAAGAATATTCTCAGGATATAGAATATTTCGAAATACTAAAAAAGATTGAAATGTCATTAAGCATTAAAAATGACGGATTTAATTTATATATAATTGATAACTATTCTAAAGATAAAATGGAAAAGATAATAAACTATGTAAAGTTTATATATGAAAAGTATGAAAGACCAAAAGATATCTGCTATGTGACTTTAGAAGATGTGAAAGCCCCCCAAGTGCTATATCTCAATAACTGTGGAGGAATTAAACTAAAGGAAAAACTTGAAATAATTCAGGAAATATATTCTGAAAAGATTTTTTCTTTTTACAATAGCTCCATCAATAAAGAAAAAGAATCAGTGATGGAATATGTTCAGAAGCAGAGAAATATATATATTGGCAGTCTTATGGATATGGCTAAAACTGAGGGCTTTGATGTAAAACAGACCAAGATAGGCTTTGTTTTTATACCTCTAAAAGAAGGTATGACCATGACGGAAAGGGAATATGATGATTTAGAGCTTCTAAGTAAGGATGAAATAATTAATAGGGCTTTAAAGTTAAAAGAGGATGCAGAGGATGTAATTAACAAGCTGAAGGATGTAGAAAATGAATCTATACAAAGAGTAAAAAATATTTTCAGTGATTATCTGGAAAAAGAAATGCAGGAATTAAAAAAGGATATAGAAAAGGAATTTGAAAATGACCTGCAGGCATTGGATTATTTGAGTTATGTATGCAGTTATATTGAAGAAAAGGTTGTTGAAAAATATTCTTTCAGTTATGAAGATGATGAAGAAAGCATAACTGAAATCATTTATCGATTTATGGTTAATGTATTAGTTGATAATTCTATGAACCGCTGCCCGCCGGTAATATTTGAACAGGATCCTAATATAAACAATTTAATCGGTAATATTGAATATGAAAATCGAAATGGAGTTTACTCCACAGACATTTCACTGATAAAAGCAGGAAGCATATTAAAAGCCAATGAAGGATGTATAATACTGAGATTGAATGATCTGCTCACAAATCCAGGAGGATATTATTATTTAAAAAAAGTTCTTTTAACCGGTAAGATAAACCTTGACTATAATAAAGGGTATCTTGAGTTTATTTCTCTTTCCGGTTTAAAGCCAATGGAAATAGAGGTTAAGGTGAAGGTTCTCCTCCTTGGGGATTATGAAAGCTATGATATACTATATCATCATGATGAAGACTTTAAAAATATATTTAAAATAAGAGTTCAATATATGGAAGAAAAAGGATTAAGTTCAGAATTATTAGAAGCTGTAAATAAAAGTATAAAAAAGATAATTGAGGGAAATAAGCTTTTACCCATTAAGCAGGATGGAATTAAAGAAATTGTGAAGAGATTATCCAGAAAAGCAGGAAGCAGAAAAAAGATTTCTTTTGATATAAATGAAGTTGAAAGGCTGCTTATACTTTCAAATAATATGGCAGAAGCAAAGGGGAAAAATCATATAGAGGCAGAAGATATAATAAATTTAGCTTATGAGAAAGATATATATGAAGAAGAAACTTTAGATTTATATAAAATAAAAAATATTATTTACTGCAAGGGGAAAAAAGATTGGAAATATAAATGGGTTGTCGGTGGTTGACAGTGGATATTTTAGTTTTGGCAAACCTGTTAAAATCACCTGCATATGCTGCAAAGGTGAAGGGGCTATATTAGACTCACAAAAAGAAAGCAATTTAAGCGGAAGCATCCACGAAAAATCTATAAGCATTTTAAAGGGATATATAAATAAATTCATTTTTTCCTATGAAAAAATTCCTGTAGATTTTCATATGAGCTTTGAACAGATTTATGGAAAGATAGATGGAGATTCTGCTTCTGTTGCTGAAGCTGTATGTATGCTTTCTTCTCTATGCAAAATACCAATAAGACAGAATATAGCAGTTACCGGATCTATGGATCAGTTCGGAGAGGTTCAGGCAGTTGGAGGAATAAATGAAAAAATAGAAGGCTTTTTTAATGTTTGTAAGGCAGTGGACAGCGTTAAAGATAAAGCTGTTTTGATTCCTAAAGCAAACATAGATGATATAGTCCTAAATCCTGAGGTGGAAGAGGCTGTTAGATTAGGGTACTTTAAAATATTTACTATGGAAAACATTGAAGATGCAGTGGAAGTGTTAATGAGCTTCGAAAGCTATTCTGTTGAAAATATTTATAATACAGCAAGTGAGGAATTGAAAAAATATACTAAGTATAAGGATAAGTTATAATATTAATTTGAATAGATTTTCGGGATTCTATATAATTATCATATAATAACTAATAATGTATTTGTATTAACCACAGGAGGTTTATTAATATGATTTATCTAGATTATAACGCAACCACCCCTATAGATCCCAAAGTAAAAGCTGCAATGGAGCCATATATAAATGAAATTTTCGGAAATCCATCCAGCAATCATTACTATGGATTTAAAAGTATGCTTGCAGTAAAAAAAGCAAGAAATCAAGTGGCAAGCCTTATAAATTCAGAGTCTGAAGAAATAATTTTTACAAGCGGAGGAAGCGAAGCTGATAATATGGTTTTAAAAGGGGTAGCATTTACTTACGGAAATAAAGGAAGGCATATTATAACCTCTGCTATTGAACATCCTGCAATTATAAGCCCTTGCAGATATTTAGAAAAGCTTGGTTATGAAGTAACTTATCTGCCTGCAGATTCTGAGGGACGAATTACTCCTCATAGTGTTGAAAAAGCAATAAGAAAAGATACCATATTAATAAGTATCATGCATTCAAATAATGAAACAGGAACACTTCAACCCATAAAGGAAATTGGCGAAATAGCTAAAAAAAATAATGTGCTTTTTCATTCGGATGCCTCTCAGTCCTTAGGAAAAGTTCCTGTGGATGTTAAGGAATTGCAGGTTGATTTCCTAACCATTGCAGGGCATAAAATGTATGCTCCAAAAGGCATAGGTGCACTTTTTATAAGAAAAGGATTGGAAATAGAGCCTTTAATTCATGGAGCTTCCCATGAAAGCGGAAGACGTGCCGGAACGGAAAATGTAATTTTTGATGTGGCGTTAGGAGAAGCCTGTTCCCTAGCTGAAGAAAGCCTGAAATGTCCACATATTAAAGAACTTACAGACTATTTTTATGATGGGATAAGGGATATTTTTAAGGATAAAATAAAGCTCAATGGTCACAGCATTTATAAGCTTCCCAATACTTTGAATATAAGTTTTATAGGAAGAGATGGAAATGAAGTTTTAAATCAATTGGAAGATGTTGCTGCTTCAACAGGATCTGCCTGTCATTCAGGGATGACAGAGATATCACCGGTACTAAAAGCAATGAATATACCGCAGGACATAGCTAGAGGAGCAGTAAGGTTCAGCTTGGGAAGATTTACTACAAAGACAGAAATACAGATGGTTTTAGATAAATTAAGGCTTATTGATTAAAGAATTAATTTTTTAGCAGGGACATAAGTTCCTGCTGTTTTTTTATAAATAATGAAGATAATAATGGAATGGCAGGCGCTATTGAAGAATATTAAGGAATAACCATTGACAACGGATGAAAAATAAAATAGTATATATGGTAAAAGAAGTAAAAAAATATATAACTTGGAAGTAAAAAGAACAGCGAGGGAGGTGAAGGCTCTTTAATTAGAGTTTGATTATGTATTTAAAAATAAATAAAGAGCAAAACATTTTAATTGTAGGGTTAAATGGCGAGTTAGATCACCATAGTGCTGAAGAGGTAAGAAATAAAATCGATGATAGATTAGATAGGGATAAAATTAAAACTTTAATTCTCGATTTTTCAGGTGTAACCTTTATGGACTCTTCAGGTATAGGGGTTGTTATAGGCAGATATAAGAAGATGAGCATGAGGGACGGCTCATTGCTTATTGCTTCAATAAACAATAATGTAAAGAAGGTCTTTGAATTGTCTGGTTTATTTAAAATAATTACAGCATTTGATACTGTGGAAGAAGCATTTAATAACATTTAGTGGGGGAATAGAAATGAATGATAATATTATGAAAATAGAATTTTTGAGTAAATCGCAAAATGAAAGTTTTGCCAGAGTTGCTGTGGCTGCTTTTGTTTCCCAGCTTGATCCTACCATTGAAGAGTTAACTGATGTAAAAACGGCTGTATCCGAAGCGGTAACAAATGCTATCATACACGGATATAACAGTAGGGATGATGAAATGGTTTATATAGAAGCTTCTATCAAAGAAACCGTAGTTACAATAATGATACAGGACAATGGAACGGGTATAGAGGATATAAACCTTGCAAGACAGCCTCTTTATACGTCACGACCTGATTTGGAGAGGTCAGGCATGGGATTTACTGTGATGGAAACCTTTATGGATAGCCTTGAGGTTTTTAGTGAAAAAAATAAAGGGACAAAAGTTATAATGAAGAAAAAATTCCTTTCTTTGAATTAGGTGGCTCATATGGATGAAGGAATCTTAAAAAAAGATGATTTGAATTATGATGATAATACAAAGCTTATTATCTTAGCTAAAAATGGCAGTAAACAAGCTATGGAAAAGCTTATAGAAATAAATTTTCCTCTGGTTGCTTCTATAAGTAAGAAGTTTCTTAACAGAGGCTATGACTACGAAGACATTTTTCAGATAGGATCTATGGGACTTGTAAAAGCTATAAACAACTTTGATACTCAATATAATGTAAAATTTTCCACCTATGCTGTACCTATGATAATTGGAGAAATAAAGAGATTTTTAAGAGATGACGGAATAATTAAGGTGAGCAGAAATACAAAAAATCTTGCAAGAAAGCTTCATTATGATAAAGAAGAATTAACAAAAAAATTAGATAGAGAACCTACAGTAGAGGAACTGGCTAATTTTACAGGGATAGAAAAGGAAGAAATTATCTTTGCCATTGAATCTTCAAACAGTATGCAGTATCTCTATGATACCATACATCAGGATGACGGTTCTCCAGTGCTTTTAATCGATAAGCTCAGCGAAAGTGCAGAAGATGATAAGAATATGATAGATAAGTTAGCCCTTAAAGAAGCTTTAAGTAATTTAGACGGAAAAGCCAGACAAATCATAATGCTCAGATACTTTAAAGATAAGACTCAAACCCAGGTTGCTAATCTTTTGGGAATCAGTCAGGTACAGGTTTCAAGGATAGAAAAAAAGGTTTTAAAGCAGATGAGAGATAGATTAGGAGAATAAACACTTCTTTTGGAAGTGTTTTTATTTTGTTCGATATACAGAAGGAGAGTAAAGAATTATAATGAATATATAGATACATATAATGGATTTTTAAGTAATACTAAAAATTTACGATAAATAATTAAAAGATATTTAAAAGGTGAGTGAAAATATTGCAGTGGTATAAAGAATCATGGACTCAGGTTGAGAGGTATTTAAATACTGATATATATTCAGGCTTATCCCATGAAGAGGCACATTCAAGATTGAGATTAACCATGGGAGAAAATAGTTATAGACTCAAGATTTCCAATTTTAAAAATACATTTTTGAAGGAAATAAGTATTCTTTGGATTCTAAATAATATTATTATAATTTCACTGCTTTTCTATTTTGATCTTATTTTGCCGGCAATATACATATGTATTTCGGCTTTTATATCTTTAATTATTAAGCTGCATCGCATATACCTGTCTCAAAGGGACTTTATAAGCATTTACAAGCTTGATAACTCTATAACTACAGTTATTCGGCAAGGCGTTAATAAAAATATAAAAATAAAAGAATTAGTAGTGGGAGATATAGTTCCCATAAAAAAGAATTGTGTTATACCTGCAGATTTAAGAATTTGTGAAGCAAATGGTTTAAAATTAAACGAAAAGCAGATAACAGGTCAGGAAGCTTCTGCAGAAAAGTACGAAACTAAAATTATGGAAGAAGTTAGTAGCTTAAAAGAAATAATCAACATTGCTTTTAAAGGTACCATGGTATTAGAAGGGGAAGGTTTAGGTATAGTAGTAGAAAAAGGTTCTGATACTGAACTGGGGAAAATAATAGAAGCATTTAATAAATCCACTTATAAATCCCGTTCTCTAGAAAGTTCAATAGAATCAATATTTAATTACATAGAAACTTTTATAATATTAGTCTCTATATCGGTGTTTTTGTGGCTTTTTAGAAAAGGCATACTTTATGAGAATATACAAATAGCAGCAATACCATTAATATGTATAGCATCTATACCTACTGCCATAAGTATATTTTTCTTCGCATTTTTTATGAAAAAGTCATATAAAGAAAGAGAGATTGAAATTAAAGACTTTTCCGTAATAAATAAAATAAAGGATATAGATGCACTTTTAATAGATAAAGTAGGATCTTTATCACGTGATGAAATGTTTGCTAAAGAAATATTCATAGATGAAAATTTGTCAGGGGTTTATGACTTTAATTCAGATAATTATACTTTTATGAGATTGATGGAAATTGCTGTTTTATGCAACGATGCTTTTTATGATGTACACAATAATTCAGGAAAGGGCAGTATACAGGAAAGGGCTTTATTAAGGCTGGCTGCAGGGAAATTTATATATAAAGGAGCAATGCAGGGGAAATACAAGAGAATAGTAGAACTTCCTTATGATCCGGACAAAAGAATCAAAACCACTGTGAATAAAGTAGAGGAGAATTATAGAATCAATATAAAAGGGGCTGTAGATTATATAATTGAAAACTGTAATTATTTTATGAAAGATGGAATAGAGAAGGAGCTGACATCAAAGGAAATTGAGGAAATAAAGGCTGCAGATTATAGTATGTCCTCTAGAGGTCTGTTTACTATAGCTTTTGCATATAGAAATTTTAATTATGAACCGAGAATTACTGAAAATCTGGAAAGCAATCTGGTTTTTGTAGGAATTATAGGGATGGAAAATCCAATAAAGTCTGAAGCTTTAAAAAACATAAGTGTTTTAAAGGGGTATAATATTGAAACTGAATTTATAACGGAAGATAATAAGATTACAGCTGGTGCCGTTGGTTTAAAACTTGGCATCATCAATAAGCCTTCCCAAGTAATATCAGGAGTGGAGATGAACCATTTAAGCAAAGATGAATTTAAAAAACTGGTAGAAGAAGCTAAAGTTTATGCTCGCATTAATTCTGAGCATAGAGTAAAAGTGGTTAAAGCCTTGAAGGATAATGGAATAAATATAGCGGTTACTGGAGAAAAAGTCAGCGATCTGCCTGCATTAGGAAGTTCACATATAGGTATTTCAATTGGAGATAGCTGTTCGATAAATTTAAGAAAACAAAGCGATGTATATATAAAGAAAAATTATCTGGAGAGTTTTATTTATTTTGTACATAAAGGCAGACAGGATTATACAGCCTTAAGAAGAATGGTTGAACTTTCTTTCTTTGCATTTATAATGGAAGTTCTTTTGATGTATTTATATAGTTTATATGATATTTATATTATGAATATAATAATTATTCCCTTAGCTGCGGTAAACTGTGTTATAAACAATAAAAGAATCCATAGTAAATATGAAAAAATGGGTATTTCAGATTTTTTAAGCAGAGGGTTTATTATAAATACAGTATCTTATTTTTTATTTTACACTTTGAGCTATTATTATACAAAAGAAGTATTAGGGTTCTTATATCTGGAGACCACTGCGTTTCTATTTTCAACTTCGGTGTTATTAAAATCCTTTGATTTTAGTATTCTGTATAATAAACTATGGGTTAAAAGAATACTGTATATTTCTGCTGCGGTACTATGACATTAATATTTGTATGTTATTATTATGGATTAACAGGTATAAGCACCATATTCTTAATTATATTAATTGTGATATTTATGGTATTTTTTGAATTATTTAATTTAAAACGGACAGAATAACACATGGAGGTGTTATTATGTTCAATAATGTATATGAAGCTATATTAAAAGGCAGTGATACTATTTTTTTACAGGTCCCGGAAGCAGACTTTAATTTTAATTATGATCATATCAGTATTAGAAATTCTCAAGATTTTGCTGATAATTATTTTGCGGTTAAGTCTAAAGATGGAATACCTCATGTAAAAAATGCATATTTAAATGAATCTACTCACATGGTTGTTATAGCTGTTCAAGTAGATTATAACGTCCAATTATACAGAAATAACTATACGGTTCCTGACACCATACCCAATAACAATATATCCTGTCAGGCAGAAAACTTTGAGTAGGCCATTAGTCTATTATGCAATATCACTGATAATTGGCTTAATATCCTCCGTATTATTTTTAACTGATTACTTTTTATTAGGTGCAGTATTTACTGCATCTTTTTTAAGTATTTTCTTTTTTACTGTAAGCAGAAAATACTTTATAGTTATTCTTACAATATATATTTTAGGATTAATAAACAGCTTTTTGTATTATAAGCTTCCTGAAGGTAATATAGGAAATGTCAGGATTATAGAAAAGAAAAATTATTATTCATTGGGTGAATATAAAAATAAAAAGTTTATTATAGATGAAGACATAAAGGATATAAAAGAAGGAGAAGTTATATACTGCAGCTTTACGCTGAATAAAAGGCTGATGTTTTCAAAAGCTGTATTAGGTGAAATGAAAAATGTGAAGGTTATAAATAGAAAGGAAGATTTAATTACAAAGATTCATGAATATAGAGAATATATTTTTAAAAGGTTTGAAAAATCTTTGGGAAAAAGATACAGTGCAGTGCTCTCAGGAATATGTTTTGGATATGACAAACACATCTATGAAGAGGATTTAGAGGATTTTAACACCTTAGGCATAATCCACGTTATATCTGTTTCTGGTTTTCACATTATTCTTATATATAAATTATTTGAGGTTTTATTAACAGGAAATATTTCGCTGATAATAACACTATTCTTCGTATGTTTTACAGGAGGAAAAGCCCCGACCCTCAGAGCTTATATAATGATTATACTTATGAGCCTTTCCAAAAAGTTCTATAAATCTTATGATGTACTTTCTTCGTTAAGTTTTACCGTTATGCTTTTGTTGTTTATAAAGCCTTATTATATAACTGATATAGGCTTTAATTTATCATGGCTTTCTACATTGGGGATAATACTTTTCAACAAAAAATTTAGCAGATACTTGTATAAGCTTCCTTCTTACATAAATAAGTCTATAAGCATAACTTTAAGTGCTCAAACCCTATCCTTTCCCTATGCTTCTGTTACCTTAAAGACTTTTAGTCCAGGTTTTTTATTTGGAAATCTATTTATAATTCCCATTTATTCTCTAATAATTTATATTTCTTTTTTATCAATTATACTAATGCCTTTTCCTGAACTGTTCCATTTAGTGAATAAGCTTATTTTCATTTTGTTTAAAGCAGTAGATATATGGATATATATGCTTATTTACTTTTCACCAGATAAATATCACGTTAATTCAGCAATAATAATTTTGTATACTGCAATTTTTATAAGTATAATAATTACTAAAAGACATATTAAAAGTATCAGACTTTTACCGGTATTTTTATTTTTCCCTGCACTACTATGGGATTATTACTTTATTCCTTATATATCCATATCAGAAATAGGAAGCAGCAGATTCATACGGTTAAGTTATAAAAACCAAAATTATATTTTTACAACATCAAATACAGATAAATTAAGAGTTAAACTATCTAAGCACATAGAGGATCCTGCAGTAATAAATATTAAAAATCAAAGATATATAATAAAGCTGTCAAATAGTGAAACTGTTACATTGGAAAGAGAAATAAATGCAAGGGAAAGGGGTGTTTCTTTAATTATAAAATCAAGTTCCTTTGGCAGAGAAACACAGGTTTATGATATAATCAATATGCATAAAGAGTATATTGATTTAGATTATAGTATCAAAAACATTGAAATTTACAGACCTTTAGCAGGTCATATTTTTATATCAGGTATGGAAAGGCGGAAATATAGTGATAGACATTGACCAACTTGAAAATAAAATTAATAAAAAAGATATAAGAAATTGTTACATCCTCACAGGAATAGATGAACATATTATCAAAGAACAGGTAGATAATATTATCAGTGCTTGTATACATGAAGATTTCAGGGAGCTTAATGTCATAAAAATGGATGGAATGAAGTTAAATGAGGACAGCTTCATAGATGCCTGTGAAACACTGCCATTTATGAGTGAAAAAAAGGTGGTTGTAGTTTATAGGGCTGCATTTTTAAAAGAATCTCAGGATTCTGAAAATAAAAAAAGATTTCAAGTTTGTCAGGAATACATTAAAGAATCCCCCAGCCACTGTGTACTGATTTTTTATTATATTTTCGAGGATAAGCGGGAAAAGGTCAGTGACAAGGTTAAAAGGCTTGAAAAGTATTGTACTGTGGTTAAGGCTGATAAGCTAAAGGGTGAAAAGCTTTATAAAAAAGTGGGGACCCTTTTTCAGCATAAAGGTAAAGAAATTGGCAAGGTAGAATTAAAATATTTTTGTGATAATGTGGAAAATAACATGGATATAATCGCAAACGAAGCTGACAAGCTAATTAATTTTACAGAGGGAAGGAATATAACGAGAAATGATATAGATAAAATGCTTCCATATAAAAGTGAAAATGATGTCTTTGACCTAGTAGATTTTATATCTCAAAAAAACCTGAGAAAGCTATTGAGCTTATGAATGAATTGCTTTTTAAGGGAGAAAATATAATTCTTCTTTTGTCAATGATAGAAAGGCAGTTTAAGCTTTTATTCAGAGCAAAACTTGGAATTTCTCAAAACAAAAGCAAAGATATATTATCCAAAGAACTTCACCTGCCTCCCTTTATATGTGAAAGGCTCATGCAGCAAAGCAGAAGATTTGATTTGAAACAAATCAAGCACTGCATTGAATTGTGTTTGGAAACTGAAGGAGTTCTGAAAAGCTCAGCAGTGGACAAGAAGACTGAAATGGAGTTAATGATAATTAATGCTATGAGAAAATAATAAAAAAACCGGTGAAAGACCGGTTTATTTATTATGCCATAGCATTTAATTTTGCAGATAATCTTGATTTTTTTCTAGCAGCCATATTCTTATGAATTACTCCTTTAGAAACAGCCATATCTAAAGCTTTAACTGCACCATTAAATGTAACTTTTGCATCTTCTGCACTGTTAGCGCTAACGGCAGCTTCGAATTTCTTTATAGCAGTTTTAAGAGCGGATTTAACCATTCTATTTTTAAGAGTTTTAGCTTCAGTTACTTTTATTCTTTTTTGTGCGGATTTAATATTTGCCATTTTTATTTCACCCCCTTCAATTTAATAGGGTCTCAGCAGCTTTTGGGGAAAATCTGCGTACGAGTCAAATTTCAACAAGTGATATTATAGCATTAATACATGGATTCTTCAAGTATATTTTAACAGTTCCTCAACATAGAAGATAGAGAAATTAAGATGATTATTAAAAAATAAATAATATTTAATAATTCAATACACAATATATATTGTATGCTTTATGAATTAATTTATCAAACTTTAATTATTATCTACTTCTTACTAAAGAAAGGATTGATTGTAATGTTTGATGTGCGAACGGACTTAGCGGTGGAAGCTAGAGAGTTATATAGCCAGCGTTATAAAAAGGAGATAGATGGAGTGGTTGCTGAAGAAACCACTCAGGAGGATGTGAAAATTACCAAAGTAACAGTGCTTAATGAAAATGGAGCTGAAGCAATGGGAAAACCTGTGGGCACTTATATAACCATAGATATGCCTGAATATACTCATTATGATGGGGAACTTATGGATAAAGTGGCTCACATACTGTCAGAAAGTATCAGTGAGGTTATGAAAGTAGAAAAAGACGGCACTGTACTTGTAGTGGGACTTGGAAATTCAGAGGTAACTCCGGATGCTTTAGGTCCAAAGGTGGTTTCAAAGCTAATGATAACAAGACATTTAAAAGCAATGATGCCCGATTCCATAGATGAGGATGTAAAACCTGTGTGTGCCATAGCTCCGGGGGTTTTAGGAACCACTGGAATAGAAACAGGAGAAATTGTAAGGGCTTTGGTGAGTAAGATTAAACCTGATGCGGTAATCTGCATTGATGCTTTAGCCTCCAGAAGGCTTGAAAGGGTAAATAGAACCATACAGTTGGGAAACACAGGCATTTCTCCAGGGGCAGGAGTTGGAAATAAACGAATGGAAATAAATGAGGGCAGTTTAGGAGTTCCTGTAATAGCTATAGGAGTTCCAACGGTGGTAGATGCTGCAACCATAGCAAACGACACCATTGATCTGGTTATTGATGAGATGATAAAACAATCTACACCGGACGGAGAGTTTTTTAATATGCTGAAATCCATGGACAGAAAAGAAAAACAGTATATGATAAGAGAAATTTTAACACCTTATGTGGGAGATTTAATGGTAACGCCTAAAGATGTAGATGCTATTATAGATGCGGTATCAAAGGTGATATCTACAGGAATAAATTTAGCTCTTCAGCCTGGCTTCGGAATTGAAGATATTAATAAATTTTTGAATTAATAATAATTTTCCTCCCTCTGTCATATAATTTTTTAATATGAGGGGGGATTTATTTATGCCTTATTCAACTAAAGTTAATAATGAGCTTCACCTAAAACCAATAGTTTATATAGCTGTTTCTGCTCTTATTGTAGTATTAATGGTAATGGGACTTTTAAACAGCGTAATGAAAAGCCAGGTAAAGAATAACATGTTTTATATACAGGTTTTAAATTATTCATTACCCATAGTTAAGGATGTTGCCTATGATGAATCGGATATGGCAGAAAGTCAGATGAATTTAAGAACAGCGCTTTTGGAATATATAGGAATTGATGCTTTTAATCCGCTTAATATTTTATCTAAAGAAAACTCTTATTTTTCCTTGGGGAGAAAATACCTTAAGCCTGATATGAAAAGTCATTTTGCATTGGATTCCTTCAAGTTGGATGATATATCAATTTTTAGAGAGGAAAAAAAAGAAGAATCTGACAGTGCTTCACAGGAAACTAAAGCGGATATATATAATCCTGCCATAAAGAAAAATCTTAATGAATCAAAACCGGAGGTGCTGATTTATCATACTCATACTACGGAATATTACTCTCCAGCCACTTTAGGAAGCCCCTTTGATGAAAACTTAAGCGTGGTAGCTGTAGGAAGAGAAATAGCAAAGGAGCTTCAGCAGAATTATGGGATTTCTGTTATTCATGACAGAACTATTCATAACACTCTATATCAAAACTCTTATACCAGATCCGGAGAAACGTTGGACAAGTATCTGAAAAAATATAATGACTTTAAAATAATTATAGACCTTCATAGGGATTCTGGACCTTCTAAAAAGGATATTACCTGCAAAATAAATGGACAGGATGCTGCAAAGCTTATGTTTGTTTTATCTAGAAGCAGTGGATACATTAAAAATAATGAGTCACTTGCCAACAGCTTAAAAGGGTTCCTAGATAAAAATTTCCCTGGGATAAGTAAGCCTACGAAAGAATATAACAGAGGAAAAGGAAATTTTAATCAAAGCAAAAATCCAAATGTAGTGCTCATAGAAGTGGGAGCAGACGTAAATAAAATAGAAGAAGCTTTATTTTCGGGAAAAATTATTGCAAGGGCTATTGCAGAGCATATTAATGGTAAAAAATGATGTATAAAAGCCTCCAATAAAGAGCATCCTTATAGATAGTATTTTTAGGGGGTGCTTTTTTTGAAACCATACAAGCTTTTTACTTCACTGATATTATTTTTTTTATTGTATTTTACGGGATAGTTAAAATAAATATTCAGTGGACTGCGGATATGATAAACAGCGAAACTCCATATAAGTCAGAGGCTATAGAAGTGCTTAAAAAAGATAATATAAATGCAAATAAATACGCTATTGACAGGACTGCTTTAAAGATCTATTATTCCAAGTATTCAGGCAATAACATACGGATTGATTTTTGGGACTATGTATTTTTATGGAGCGAGGAAGCCATTGAAGATTTGAAAAATAATATAAAAAATGGATATAAAGAAGCTAATGATAATGCAGGACTTCTTATAAAAAGTTCTATGAATAGGCTGAAAGGTATCCTCCCTTAATAATTGTCAAATTTTCATTTTTATTGACAATTCCTCGCTCTTATATGTTATAATTTATCATGATTTATTTAAAATGGGGGTGAATTCTATTCTAGGAATCTATTTCTGAAGAATGGGAAAATAATATGCAAAGCGATAGACAAAAACACATAAGAAACTTTTCCATAGTAGCACATATAGATCATGGTAAGTCTACACTTGCAGATAGACTCCTTGAGACCACAGGAACTCTCACCCAAAGAGAAATGGAAGCACAAGTGCTTGATAACATGGACTTGGAGAGAGAAAGAGGAATTACCATAAAGTCTCAAGCGGCAAGGCTTGTTTATAGAAGAAAAAATGGCGAAGAATATATGTTGAATCTTATAGATACTCCTGGACATGTAGATTTTAACTATGAAGTTTCAAGAAGTTTAGCTGCTTGTGAAGGAGCTATATTAGTAGTGGATGCTACACAGGGAATACAGGCACAAACCCTGGCAAACTGTTATCTTGCTTTAGATAATGACTTGGAAATAGTGCCGGTTATAAATAAAATAGATCTTCCCAGTGCCAGACCTGAAGAAATTAAGCAGGAAATTGAAGATGTTATAGGAATAGAGGCGTCTGATGCTCCTCTAATATCCGCTAAGGCTGGATTAAATATAGTGGATGTATTAGAGGCTGTTATAGAGAAAATTCCTGCTCCTACCGGTGACGAGGAAGCTCCTTTAAGAGCGCTGATATTCGATTCTTATTACGATAGCTATAAAGGAGTAGTAAGCCACTTAAGGATTAAAGAAGGAAAGCTTAAGGTAGGTACAGAAATTAAGCTGATGGCCACAGGCAAGGTATATGAAGTTACCGAATGCGGTGTTTTTACACCAAGTATGATGCCTATCCAGGAGCTTAGAGCAGGTGATGTAGGCTATGTTACAGCATCTATTAAAAATGTCAGCGATGCAAGGGTAGGAGATACTATTACAGATGCAAAGAATCCTGCCTCTGAAGCGCTTCCTGGATATAAACCTGCAATCCCAATGGTGTTTTCAGGGATATATCCAGTAGATGGAGCAAAATATGAAGAATTAAAAGAAGCTATAGAAAAGCTCCAGATAAATGATGCTGCTCTTTCCTTTGAACCTGAAACCTCCATTGCACTAGGTTTTGGCTTTAGATGCGGATTTTTAGGGTTATTACATATGGAGATTATACAGGAGCGTATTGAAAGAGAATTTAACCTGGATATTATTACTACAGCACCTTCGGTTATTTATAAGATAATTAAAACCAGTGGAGAAGTAATAGAATTAACCAATCCTACTAATATGCCTCCTATGACAGAAGTTGATTACATGGAGGAACCGGTGGTTAAAGCATCAATTATTACTCCTACTGAATATGTAGGAGCGGTAATGGATTTGTGCCAGGGAAGAAGAGGAACTTTCAAGGATATGCAGTATATTGAGCAGACCAGAGCTGTATTAAATTATGATATTCCTCTCAATGAAATAATTTATGACTTTTTCGATGCCTTAAAATCCAGAACAAGAGGCTACGCTTCTCTGGATTACGAGCTTAAGGGCTATGTAACCAGCAAGCTTGTGAAGCTTGATATATTATTAAACGGAGAGGTTGTGGATGCTCTTTCCATGATAGTACCTGAAGAAAGAGCCTATAGCCGAGGAAGAGGAATAGCGGAAAAATTAAAAGAAATAATTCCCAGACAGCTTTTTGAAATACCGATACAGGCAGCTGTAGGTTCAAAAGTTATTGCAAGGGAAACTGTAAAAGCTCTTAGAAAAGATGTTCTTGCTAAATGCTACGGCGGTGATATATCTCGTAAGAGAAAGCTTTTAGAAAAACAGAAGGAAGGTAAGAAGAGAATGAGACAGATAGGCTCGGTGGAAATTCCTCAAGAGGCATTTATGTCTGTTCTTAAAGTAGATTAATAAATTAATTTAATTTCAGGAGGATTTGTTATGGAAACTAAAGCGCTTTATATCCATATACCTTTTTGCAGCAAAAAGTGCTATTATTGCGACTTCCCATCCTTCTGCGGTAAAGGTCATCTCACTAAAAATTATATAGATGCTTTAAATCAGGAGATAATTACTAAAGCCTCGGATTTTAAAATAGCAACAATATTTATAGGTGGGGGAACTCCCACCTTTTTAAGTTGTGAGGAAATAGCATCTCTTGGAAAAATAATAAATAAGTTAAATATAATAAAGGATTATGAATTTACCGTAGAATGCAATCCGGGAACTCTCAATAGAGAAAAGCTTCAGGCTTTAAAGGATATAGGGGTTAACAGATTAAGTATAGGACTCCAGTCTACCCATGATTATCACCTTAAATCCATAGGAAGGATACATAACTATGAGGAATTTAAGGACAACTATTATTTAGCAAGAGAAATGGGGTTTGATAATATTAATGTAGATTTGATTTTTGCCCTTCCAAATGAAACTTTAGAAGAATGGGAAAATGATCTTAAAGAAGTGGTGGATATTAATCCGGATCATGTTTCCTGCTATAGTCTGATTATAGAAGAAGGAACTCCCTTTTACACACTTTATCATGACGGGAAACTGACTCTTCCTGATGAAGATACGGAAAGAGAAATGTACAGGAGTACTAAGAAAATACTTACAAAAGCAGGATACCATCAATATGAAATATCTAATTTTTCAAAAGATCAGAAAGAATGCAGACATAATTTAGTTTACTGGGATTTAAAGGATTATATTGCTTGCGGTACAGGAGCTCATTCCTATGTTAATGGTGTAAGATATAAGAATGCCGGGACCATAGAAGAGTATATAAGACTGATAAAAGCAAAAGGTAATGCCTTCGTTGAAGAGCATAAAAACTCCAAAGAAGAAGATATTGAGGAGTTTATTTTCATGGGCATGAGAAAAACTCAGGGTATAAGCAAATTAGAATTTAAAAATAGATTTGGAATAAAAATAGAAGATTTATATGTAAGTGTATTATTAAAGTATGAAAAAGAAAAACTAATAAAGAACACTAAAGAGAGGGTGTATTTTACAGAAAGAGGAATAGAATTGTCTAATACAGTACTTACAGATTTTATTTTAGATAAGGAATAGAGAAAATAAAAGTTTTAAAGAGATTATCCAAGTATTTTAAAGACAAATTCAATTATAACTATTCCTTAGTATTATTTGGCTAATAATGTTTATATGTTTGAATTGACAAAGATTTTTATTCAAGTTATATTTAAATCGTAGTCGTTAGCACTCATTAAGAGTGAGTGCTAATAAATGAGGTGATGATATGGAAATTGATGATAGAAAAATTAAAATTCTTCATGCCATTATTAATGACTATATCTTTACCGGTGAACCGGTAGGCTCAAGAACCATTGCAAAAAAGTATGATTTAGGAGTCAGCTCTGCCACTATCAGAAATGAGATGGCAGATTTAGAAGATATGGGATATATAGAACAGCTTCACACCTCTTCAGGAAGAAAGCCATCAGATAAGGGCTATAGATTATATGTTGATAAACTTATGAAGATTAAGCAGCTGCCTAAAGAAGAGGAAATAATGATTAAGGAATACTTAATTAATGCGGCTTTATTTGAAGTGGATAAAATCGTTAAGCAGGCAAGTGCTTTATTATCAGAACTTACAAAGCTTACCTGCATTGTAAAATCTCCTTCAGTGAAAAAGAGCTGTGTGAAAGCATTGCAGCTTCTAGGTATTGATAAAAATTCAGTGCTTATGGTCTTGGTTACAGACTCAGGACTTATTAAAAATAATATTATTAAAGTAGAAAAAGTTCCTTCTGCTTCCCAGCTTTTAGTTTTAAGCAATGTGCTTAATGACAAACTTAAGGACTTATCAGTGGAAGAAATAAATCTAGCGGTAATAAGTAATCTGAAAAAATATGCCCAAGGTTATGATGAATTATTTAACTCTATACTTTCAGCCTTGTACGAAACATTGATTCATTCAGATATAGCCGATATCCACATGGAAGGAACTACTAATATATTTAATTATCCTGAATACAATGATATATCAAAAGCTAGAGAGTTTCTTTCCCTTATATATAATAAGGACACAATGACCTCTCTTCTTAATGTAAGAGATGACATTTCCATAAAGATTGGAGAGGAAAACTTCATTAAGGAAGCTAAAGACTGCAGCTTTATTTCTGCAGTATATAGACTTGGTGACAGACCTTTAGGTACTATTGGTCTCATAGGTCCAACTAGAATAGACTATTCTAGGGTAACCAGTATAATGCTTGAGGTAATAACTGAATTAAATATGCTGTTAAAAAACGGCCTTGAAGACTAGAGGCTGATCACATAATAAGAGAGATGAGGTGTTGTAATAGCAATGGAGGAAATTAATAAGAACAAAAACATTAATAATGATGAAGAAATTCCTTCAGAAAAGGAAGAGATAAACATCAATGAGGATGAGAAAAAGGAAGCTAATAACGGAGAATCATGGCAGCAGGAGGAAGTACTTGAAGATTCTGAATTTGAGGAAGTAAATGAAGATGATAATTTAATATCTATTAATAAGAATCTCAAGGATGAAAATAATAAATTGAAAAGTGAAATTAATGCTTTAAAAGATAGACTCTTAAGATTGAATGCAGAATATGATAACTACAGAAAAAGGACAGTAAAGGAAAAAGAAGGAATATATACTGATGCAGTTGAAGATGTTTTAAAAACCCTGCTGCCTGTACTGGATAATTTAGAAAGAGCTGTTTCTGTAGATGGAGATGTAGAGGATCTGAAAAAGGGAGTAGAGCTTACTATTAAACAATTTCAGGATTCTTTAGAAAAGCTGGGGGTAGAAGAAGTTGATACAGATAATGGATTTGACCCCAATTTCCATGAAGCAGTAATGCATATAGAAGATGACACTTATGGAGAAAATGTTGTAGCTGAAGTATTCCAAAAGGGATACAAAAAGGGTTCAAAAGTTATAAGATACAGCATTGTTAAAGTTGCAAATTAATTAATTTTTTTATTTGAGGAGGAAACTTAAATGGCAAAAGTAATAGGAATTGACTTAGGAACAACAAATTCATGTGTAGCGGTGATGGAAGGTGGAGACCCTGTAGTTATAGCTAACTCAGAAGGATCAAGAACAACTCCTTCAGTTGTTTCCTTTCAGGCAAATGGTGAGAGATTAGTAGGTCAGGTTGCAAAAAGACAGGCAATAACAAATCCTGATAAAACAATTCTTTCAACTAAGAGACACATGGGAACAAATCATAAAGAAGTAATTGATGGAAAAGAATATACACCACAAGAAATATCAGCAATGATACTTCAAAAAATAAAAGCTGATGCTGAAGCATATTTAGGAGAAACAATAACTCAAGCAGTTATCACTGTACCTGCATATTTTAATGACAGCCAGAGACAGGCAACAAAAGATGCTGGTAAAATCGCAGGGCTTGAAGTACTTAGAATTATAAATGAACCAACAGCAGCTTCTCTTGCGTATGGTATAGATAAAACTGAAACAAATCAAAAAATATTAGTTTACGACCTTGGAGGCGGTACTTTTGACGTATCCATCCTGGAGCTTGGTGATGGAGTCTTCGAAGTTAAATCGACAAACGGAGATACAAAGCTAGGCGGAGATGATTTCGATGAAAAAATAATGAATTATATAGCAGATGACTTTAAAGCTCAATATGGAATTGATTTAAGAAATGATAAAATGGCTCTTCAAAGATTGAAAGAAGCTGCAGAAAAAGCTAAGATAGAACTTTCATCCTCTACTCAGACTTCTATAAATCTGCCATTTATAACTGCAGATGCTACAGGTCCAAAACACGTTGACATGACTCTTACAAGAGCTAAATTTAACGAGCTTACTCATGATTTAGTACAAAGAACTATTGAACCTATGAGAAAGGCTTTACAAGATGCAGGTCTTTCAATGAATGAAATAGATAAAATAGTGCTTGTAGGAGGATCCACCAGAATTCCAGCAGTTGTTGAGGCTGTTAAAAACTTTACAGGAAAAGAGCCTTCTAAAGGTGTAAATCCTGACGAATGTGTAGCTATTGGTGCTGCTATTCAGGCGGGTGTATTAACTGGTGAAGTTAAAGACATTCTTCTTCTTGATGTTACACCTTTAACATTAGGAATAGAAACTTTAGGAGGTATTGCAACTCCATTAATAGAGAGAAACACAACTATTCCTACAAGAGAGTCAGGTTTTCTCCACTGCAGCAGATGGTCAGACTTCTGTTGAAATTCATGTTGTTCAGGGAGAAAGACAGATGGCAGCAGATAACAAAACTCTTGGAAGATTCACTCTTTCAGGTATAGCTCCAGCACCAAGAGGAATTCCTCAAATAGAAGTTACTTTTGATATAGACGCTAATGGTATAGTAAATGTTTCAGCTAAGGATAAAGGCACAGGTAAGGAAGCAAATATAACCATAACTGCTTCAACAAACTTAACTGATGATGAAATAGATAAAGCTGTTAAAGAAGCTGAAAGATTTGCTGAAGAAGATAAGAAGAGAAAAGACTCTATTGAAATTAAAAATAATGCTGAGCAGGTAGTATACCAAACAGAAAAAACATTGAAAGATTTAGGAGACAAAGTATCTGCTGAAGATAAAGCTAAGATAGAAGCAAAAATGGAAGAAGTTAAGAAGATAAAAGACAGTGATGATTTAGAAGCTATTAAAAAAGCAACTGAAGAATTAACACAGGAATTCTATGCTGTATCATCAAAGATATATGCAGAAGCAAACCCACAGGGAGGTCAGGGCTTTGATCCTAATAACGGAAACATGGGCGGAGAGCAGGCACCTCAGGACGATAATGTAGTGGATGCAGATTTTAAAGTGGATGATGAAAATAAATAATTGTCGCAGTAAGTTACTTCTGATATAATATTGCAGGGGAAGGCAAAACTCGTCTTCCCCTTTTTACAGTAAAAATGTAGGTGGTGAAATGGATGGCAAAAAAGGATTATTATGAAATTCTTGGACTAGAAAAAGGTGCTAGTGATGATGAGATAAAGAAAGCCTTTAGAAAGCTAGCGATTAAATACCATCCGGATAAGAATTCTGGTGATAAAGAGGCTGAAGAAAGATTTAAAGAAATTAATGAAGCCTACCAGGTATTAAGTGATCCTCAGAAAAAGGCTCAATATGATCAATTTGGAACTGCAGATTTTGATTCAAGTGGCTTTGGCGGATTTAACGGAGGATTTGACTTTTCCGATATGGGTGGATTTGGAGATATATTTGATTCCTTTTTCGGAGGAGGTTTCGGAGGAGGAAGAAAGAGAAACGGTCCTGAAAGAGGAAGCGATCTTGAATATAATTTAAACCTTTCCTTTGAAGAAGCGGTTTTTGGAGTGGAGAAAGATATAAGCATTACTAGAAATGAAACCTGTGAAACCTGTAGAGGAAGCGGTGCTAAACCAGGAACTAATGCTAGAACCTGTGATAAATGCAGCGGCTCAGGGCAGATAAGGGTTCAACGAAACACTCCTTTAGGAAGCTTTGTTTCAACTACCACTTGTGATAAGTGCGGCGGAAAGGGTAAGGTTATTGATTCACCGTGCCACACCTGCCATGGAAAGGGTAAGGAAAGAAAGCATAGGAAGATCAATGTGAAAATTCCTGCAGGTGTAGACAGCGGAAATATAATTCCTTTAAGAGGTCAGGGAGAGCATGGAAATAATGGAGGTCCTCCTGGAGATTTATATATAAGAATCAGCGTATCTCCTTCTAAGGTTTTTAAAAGAAAGGGTTTTGACATTTATATAGATAGTAATATCAGCATGGCTAAAGCTGCTTTAGGTACAGAAATTACCGTTCCTACCGTAGATGGGGATGTAAAATACACTGTACCAGCGGGAACTCAATCCGGCACTTTATTCCGATTAAGAGGGAAGGGAGTCCCTAAGGTAAATTCCAGCGGCAGAGGAGATCAATACGTCAATATAGTAGTAGATATACCTAAATCCTTAAATGAAAAGCAAAAAGAAGCTTTGAAGCTGTTTATGGAGGCTTCAGGAGAAAGCCACGAAGACCATAAAGAAGGAAAAGACAAAAAGGGATTTATAGATAAGATATTTGGCAACAAGTAAGAGGCAGGTTACTGCCTCTTTTTTGTGTGAAGGAAAATTGTTCTCTGGCTAAATAAAATTTTTTTAAATATTTAGGAATCTTTTCACCCTTTAGATAATAGTATATATTTAGATGCAATTTTATAGAAAATATAGAAAGGATAACTACACAGCTTATATGCTGTTAATTTAAGAGATAAATATTATTATAAAAGGGAGGAGTTAATTATGATAATTAAAAGTATTATGTTCAAAAGAGATGAAAATTCAAGATGGGAGAAAGGTCTTTCTATAGAAGATGCAAATAATGATGAAAAGCTCTTATTCCTGGATAAGGATTTAAACGTTATGGGAATGACTATCTATGATAGCGTAGACACGAATAAATATAAAATGATAGTTAACTTATAAAAAGTCTATTAATATAGAAGTATTACTAATATAATTCTTATAAGTAACACTTAATTTGTTGTTTATAAAGAGCTTGTTCTCAAGCAGGCCATATATTCATGAGTATCATATTCCTAAGCAATAAAAATATGTTGAAAAATGATATAATATTATTGATACTCGATAATATTATAGGTATAATTAATTATATAACATATTTTTAAGGAGAAAATATTTATGAGTACTAACTTTTTAAAGGTTTCTTTATTATCCTTTTTATATTTATCCTTAGCAGTATCCGCTATAGTAACTATAGGTGTCTTTATAATGTCTATATCATTACTAATATCAGATTTTAATTTTTCTATGATGTTATATTCATCATTAGGTACAGGGTATATTTTTAATTATTTTATAATAATTAGAAAATTAATAGCAATAATTAAAACTACGTATATAACTCCATTTGTACTTGACAACGTAAAGAGTTTTAAAATTATAGGATGTTGTTTAGGCATCAATAGCATTTTTGAATTTATTACTGGATATAAAGGTAGTAAAAATACTGGAATTATACACATTTTTCAAACTGAGGCTGGAGCGATAACACCCACTATGATTGTATGTCTTATTTCAGCATTAATGTGTTTTGTCATCGCTGAGGTATTTGATAAAGCTATAAAAATAAAAGAAGATAATGACTTAACTATATAGAGGAAGTAAACATATGACTATTATAATTAATTTAGATGTAATGATGGCAAAAAGAAAAGTAGCGCTAAAAGATTTAGCAAATCAAATAGATATTACAAATGCCAATTTATCTATATTGAAAAATAATAAAGCTAAGGCTATTAGATTTTCTACTTTAAATGAAATATGCAAAGCCTTAAACTGTCAGCCCGGTGATATACTTGAATATATCGAAGAAGATGTAGATTAGTATTTTTTTATAAAATCATTACTTAGTAAAATCAAATGGTTTCATTGTATTAAGTAAATATAGAATGCTGTAAAAAGGAGGGGAGCTCCCTCCTTTTTACATATAATTAAAAGTTAAATATCAAATATTAGATGGAGAATAGTATCATAAAAAACTGCTGAAATTTACGAGGAAAAGTGATAATATAATAAGCGATGCAGTATATAAAACAAAAATTATTGGAAAAAACTTAGGTAAAAGTGTAAAATATACTGTTAGTTAAAACAATAAGAGAGGAATGAATTCAATGCAGGGTAAGTGGATTGAAATTAAAGTTATTACAAGCAGTGAAGCTTTAGAGCCTGTAGCAGGTATTTTTTACGGTATGGATTGTAAGGGAGTTGCTATTGAAGACCCTCAGGATATATTAGATAGAGAGCAGGGACCTTTAACCTGGGATTTTGCAGATATAAATATATTAGAATATGGAGCAGAGGCAGCAGTTATTAAAGCTTATTTCAGTGAAGATGAAAAAATAGAGGATATAGTAAGCAATATTAAAAGTAAATTAGAGGATATAAAAACTGAAGGAATAGATATCGGTGAAGGCAGAGTGCTTTATGCTTTGGTAAAGGAAGAAGATTGGGCAAATAACTGGAAAAAGTATTATAAGCCCACAAATATCGGAAAAAGCATTGTTATTAAGCCAATATGGGAAGAGTATAGTGCTTCTGAGTCAGAAAAGGTGGTAGAGCTGGATCCTGGTATGGCCTTCGGTACAGGTACCCATGAAACTACTAAGATGTGTATAGAAGCTTTAGAAAATACCGTGAAAGAAAATTCAGTAATCTACGATATAGGAACCGGCTCAGGAATTCTTGCCATTGTAGCTGCAGAGCTGGGGGCGAAGGAGGTTTTAGGGGTAGATTTGGATCCTGTAGCGGTAGATTCAGCCATAGAAAATGTCAAATATAATAATTTGGATAATATTAGAATAATTCAGGGAAATCTGGTGGATGTGGTAGAAGGCCAGGCTGATATTGTAGTTGCAAATATAATAGCAGAAATAATCTGCGTATTAGTAGATGATGTAAAGAAGGTATTAAAGCCCGGAGGAACCTTTATATCTTCCGGTATAATTCATGAAAGAAGAGAAATGGTTACCAATAAACTGATAAATAGCGGTTTTGAAGTGGTTAAAACAGACAAGGACGGAGAGTGGAACTGCATAACCGCCATACTAAAATAACTGTAAGGAGATACCTATGCATAAATTTTTTACACCTCAAAGTTTATTTCAGGGAGATTATGCTTATATAGAAGGAGAGGATGTTAAGCACATCTATAAGGTTCTTCGGCTGGAAGAGGGTCAAGAAATAATTGTTAATAATCAGTCGGGAGAAGAGTTTTTAGGAAAGCTTCATAATATAAGCAAAAAAGCAGTCAGTGTTCATATTATTAAGAAATTAGAAGTGAATAATGAAAGTAATGTGGATATCGCTTTATATCAGGGACTCCCTAAAGCCAGTAAAATGGATCTCATCGTGCAGAAGGCTTCAGAATTGGGAGTTAATGAAATAGTACCAATAATTACTTCTAGAGTAGATATAGTTCTAAAGGGAGAATTTAAGAAGCTGGAAAGACTTCAAAGGATAGCCTTAGAGGCGTGCAAGCAGTGTAAAAGGAGCATTATTCCTGAAATTAAAGAACCGTTAAATTTTCACAGCGCCATAGAAGAGTTAAAGGAAAAGGATTTGATTGTGGTTCCTTATGAAAATGCTGAAAATTACGGTATAAAAACAATGGTTAAAAAAATTAAGGATAAAGAAGTAATTAAAGTTGCAATAGTAATTGGCCCTGAAGGAGGATTTGAGGAGGAGGAGATAAGTGCTTTAAAGGAAATTGGCGGGGAAGTAGTGACTCTTGGACCTCGTATCCTCAGAACCGAAACAGCGGGATTTACTGCTGCTGCATTAATTCAATATGAACTTGGTGATTTAGGAGGAAATATCTAATGAAGGTTGCTTTTGCTACATTGGGCTGTAGAGTCAATGTATATGAATCAGAAGCTATGGCGGAGAAATTTATCAGAGAAGGCTATGAAGTGGTGGATTTTTCTAATGTAGCTGATGTTTATGTTATAAATACTTGTACTGTTACTAATATGGGAGATAAAAAATCAAGGCAGATAATAGGAAGAGCAAGAAGGCTAAATGAGGACGCTGTTATAGCGGTAGTAGGATGCTACTCACAGATAGCTCCAAAGGAAGTAGGAGCTATAGAAGGAGTAGATGTGGTTTTAGGAACAAGGAATAAAGGAGAAATAGTTTACTGGGTTAACAGAGCCAGAGAAGAATCAAGTCAGATAATAAAGGTAGGAGAAGTGCTTAAGAATAAAGTCTTCGAAGATCTTAACATTGAAGAATATCAAGATAAAACAAGAGCTTTTTTAAAGATTCAGGATGGCTGCAATAGGTTCTGTTCCTACTGTCTCATACCTTATGCGAGAGGGGGAGTATGTTCTAAGCCTAAAGAAAAGGTTCTGAAAGAAATAAAAAAACTCTCAGAGCATGGTTTTGAAGAAATTATTCTTTCAGGAATACATACAGCATCCTATGGAGTAGATTTAGAGGAGCAGGTAACTTTAGTAGATATATTGGAGGAGATAGAGGCTGTTCCGGGTGTTAAGAGAGTCAGAATAGGTTCTATAGATCCTACATTTTTTACAGAAAGCGTAGTGGAAAGGATAGTTAAGCTTAAAAAATTATGCCCTCATTTCCATCTTTCCCTTCAGAGCGGTTGCACAGAAACTCTTAAAAGGATGAACAGAAAGTATACTGCAGAGGAATATAAAGCTATAGTTGAAATATTAAGAAATAACATAGAGGACGTAAGTATAACTACTGATGTAATAGTTGGTTTTCCTGGAGAAACTGAAGAAGAATTCCAAACTACCTATAATTTCTTAAAAGAAATCAGATTAAGCAAAACTCACATTTTTAAATATAGTCCAAGAAAAGGCACAAAAGCTTCTAATATGGATGATCAGGTGGATGGGAACATTAAGGATATAAGAAGTGATCTCCTTATAGAACTTAATAAAAAGAATGAAAAGGAGTTTATAGAGAACTTTATAGGAAGAGAAATGCAGGTGCTTATAGAGCAGAAGGTAAAAGACAGTAGTAATTTATATGAAGGTTATACTGCAAATTATATTAAAATGGTGGTAGAATATAATAATGAGGAAATAATCGGCAAAATAGTGCCGGTAATTATGGATAAATGCTGCGGAGAATATGCTGCTGGACATATACTCCATTAAGGAGGTGATAATATGAATGACTGTATCTTTTGTAAAATAGTAGAGGGAGATATCCCCAGTAAAAAAATTTATGAAGATGACAAAGTCTTAGCTTTTCAGGATATCAAGCCTGAGGCTCCGGTCCATGTGCTCATAATACCTAAAGCTCATATTGAGAGTGTAAATAATATTAATGAAGAAAATTCAGAGATAATAGGGCATATCTTTTTAGTTATAAATAAGCTTGCAAAGACGCTTGAAATTGAAAAAGATGGATACAGAGTTGTAAATAACTGCGGAGTTAACGGTGGTCAAACCGTTCCACATCTTCATTTTCATTTATTTGGAGGGAAAAGCTTTAATTGGCCTCCTCTATAAAATTTAAACAATGAAATTCTTGACAGAATTTTAAGGTCTATTGTATAATAAAGCGTGTGCTATTTAACCCGAAGGCTGTTATATTGTTATATAATATGAGCTAGCGGAGGGAGGGATAATAGATGTCAGAAATAAAAGTTGGAGAAAACGAAACACTTGAAAGTGCGTTAAGAAGATTTAAAAGAAAATGCGCTAGAGCTGGTGTTCTTTCCGAAGTAAGGAAGAGAGAACATTATGAAAAGCCAAGCGTGAAGAGAAAGAAGAAATCAGAAGCTGCTAGAAAGAGAAAGTTTAAATAGAACTTTTTTTGAAAGAAGGTACTATAATGTCCATTAAAGAAAGACTTCAAGAAGACTGGAAACAGGCTATGAAGGCCAGAGATAAGTTTAAGGCTGAGACACTTAGTACTGCCAGGTCTGCCATATTGTTTGTTGAAAAAACAGATGGAGTTAAACTTGATGATGAACAGGTTATAGAAATATTAGCAAGAGAAGTCAAGCAACGCAGAGAAGGAATACTGGAATTCGAAAAAGGAAACAGGCAAGATCTTGTAGATAAATACAATGAAGAAATTGAGATTTTGTTAAGTTACCTTCCTCAGCAGTTAAGTGAACAAGAAATCATTGATATAATTCAACAGTCAGTTGTTGAAGTGGGTGCAAATAGCATTAAAGACATGGGAAAAGTTATGTCTGTTGTTCGTCCTAAAACCTTAGGTAGAGCAGATGGCAAACTGGTAAGTACATTAGTAAAAGAACATTTAAGTAATAAATAATTAACGGAACTCACATTTTATGTGAGTTCTTTTTATATTGTAAAATAAATAATATATCTATCAATTTAAAGAGACCTATGTAGGAATTAATTCATAATCACTCTCATAATTTTATATAAGAGAAATTATATGAGGAAAAAATGATGGAAGATATATTAGATAAAGCTAAAGAATTATTATCTGATAAGCTTGATCTCCCTAGAGACATTATGTTAGATGTTCCAAAGATAACTATTTTAGGTGATAGAGAAATAAATATAGAAAACCACAAAGGTATTGTAGCTTTCGATGATTCTCTTATTAAAGTAAATTCCAAAGCAGGAATAATATGCATTCAGGGGACAAGTTTTGAAATTGTTTTTATAGGGGGGAACACCCTGGTTTTAAACGGTAAATTTTCTAATATATATTATGAGGGGAAATAAACATGGGTAAAAATAAACTAAATAAAGGCACTCTTATTATAGAAGTACAGACTTTGGTTCCTGAGAAATTTATAAATTTGCTGTGGAACAAGAATATTCCTATAAAAAATATAATTAGAAGTGATTTAACTACCTTCATTATGGAAATTAATTTAGAAGATTACGCAGCTTTAGAAGAACTTGCTAAGAGACTTGGTGCAAGGACTAGAGTGATGAGCAGAAAAGGCCTGGCTTTTTTCTTAATGCGATTAAAAAGAAAGGGTATGTTAATTGGGGGGGTTCTGATATTTTTTCGTATTTTATACTACCTTTCTCACTATTTGTGGGCCGTAGAAATAAATACAGAGAAATATATATCACCATATGAAATAAGACGAGATTTGCAGGAGTTTGGAATTAAGCCTGGAATTAAGAAATCCAAAATAGATACTTTTGCAGTGGAAGATAAAATTCAATCAGTTAATGATAATATAATGTGGGTAAGGGCACGGATAGAGGGATCGAGATTAAGGATAAGGATTGCTGAAAAAACACCACCACCTCAGATTTTTATAAAGGAAGGTGTAAATGATATAGTTTCTAAAGCGGATGCTGAAATTATAAGAATATATAGCATAAAGGGCACTCCTGCAGTTAAAGCAGGAGATTTAGTTAAAAAAGGACAAGTATTGATTAAAGGAACTGAAGGTAAGGAAGGCCAGGAATATGATGTTGCTGCCAAGGGTGATGTAATAGCAAAGACATTTTATGAGAGTTTCAGGGAAATTAAAACTACAGGGGTAGAAAATATATATACCGGAGATAAGGATAGCAGTATATTTATTAATATAGCAGGAATTAAAATTTATCTAAAAAAAGCTACTAAAAGCTTTGAAAGCTATGATAAAATGGAAAGTAGTAAAATGTTTTATAATATAATAGATTTTTATGAGAAGGAAGAAAAGGAAATAAATATTGATATAAAAGAAGCGGTAAACGAGGCGTCTAAAGACCTTGAAAATGAAAGAATACAGCAGATGGATAAAAGTTCAAAAGTCATAGAAAAGAAGGTTTTTGTAGATAATATTCAAGATGGGATACGAGTTAGAATGCTATTTGTTGTAGAGGAAAATATTGCAGAGGTTCCTATATTAAAGGAATAAAAGATTAAGAAGGTGGCATAAGATGAAAATCTTTAATATGTTTAAAATAACTAAATATAAAAAACCCCAAAGAATTTTTATAGTTTTAACTGCCTTTTTTGTTACTTATGCTATTCTTATGACTTCATTAATAACTAAAAAATACAGTTATAATGAAGGAGACATAGCAAAAAGTGATATAAAGGCCACCAGAGACGTGGTAGATAAGTACTTAACTGAAGCAGCTACGAAAAAGAAAGTTTCGGAAGTTCCCAATCAGTATAGTGAAAGAACTGAAGTTGGAAAAGATTCCGTAGAAAATGTAACTGCCTTATTTAAAAAAATCGAAGTGGTGAAAGATTCTCCAGGAGATGATATTCAAAAGATCTCCGCTGTCAGGGATGGTAGGGAAATTAATCTTACAGATGAAGAAATACAGGTGCTTCTAAGCTTAAGCAGGGAGAATTTGAAAAAGTTTCAAGATGAAATTATAAATGTTTTAAACGATGTTTATAAAGGTAAGATTGAAGAAGGAAAACCAGAGGATATTAAAGATGCACAGGTTCTTGTAGATGCAAGATTTAACACTTCTAATTTTAATAAATCTTTAAGAGAGATAGGAAAGACAATTGCTTATTCTCATTTAAAGCCAAACTTGTTTCTTGACAAAGAAAAGACAGAAGAAATGAGAAAACAGGCAGCAAATGATATTACTCCGGTTATGGTAAAGAAAAATCAAATTATCATTAAAGAAGGAGAACCTATTAATGCAAGGCAGATAATGCTTTTAAATGATCTTGGACTTTTGAAAAGCTCAGGGCTTGATTGGTATGTTTACCTTACTTTAGGAATACTGGTTGGATTAGTGCTGTTTCTTCAATTTTATTATTTATACCTATATTATAAGGATATATTTAATGATAACAGCAAGCTTATTTTAATATGTATAGTAAACATAACTTCATTAGTTTTAGCTAGAGCTTTTTCGATAATATCGCCTTTCCTCATTCCTTTAGCTTGTGCGCCAATGCTCTTCACGCTGCTGCTAAATTACAAGGTGTCAACAATCACCAGTATATTAAACTGTATACTGATCAGCGGTGTTGTTTCCTTTAATTTAGAAATTACTTTACTTGCACTATTAAGCACAATATTGGGAGCAACATTTTTAAGGAAAATGCAGCAGAGAAACGATATTATGATTTCTACCTTGTATATGGGAATATTAAGCTGCGTTTTGGTTTTCAGTATAAATATGCTGACCTCCAATAATATTATAGAAATTATGAAAAATACAGGATTAACATTCTTAGGGAGCATATTATCAGGAGTATTAACCATCGGATTTCTGCCTTTCTTTGAAACTACCTTTGATATTGTTACTGTAGTTAAGCTTTTAGAGCTTTCAAATCCGAATCATCCTCTGCTTAAAAAGATATTAATGGAAGCACCGGGAACCTATCATCACTCTGTTATGGTAGCTAACCTGGCGGAGATGGCAGCGGAAGAAGTTGGAGGAAATCCTGTGCTTGCCAGAATTGCAGCTTACTATCACGATGTGGGTAAGACTAAGAGACCTTTCTTTTTTAAAGAAAATCAAATGGGAAGAGAAAACCCTCATGATAAAATATCTCCTAATTTGAGCACTCTTATAATAATATCTCACGTTAAGGATGGTTTAGAACTGGCGAGGGAATATAATCTTCCTAAAGTGATTCAGGATGTAATAGAACAGCACCATGGAACTACTTTAGTGAAATATTTTTATATTACCATGAAAAATTCTTCTGAAAAGCCTGAAGAGATAAAGGAAGAGGACTTCAGATATCCGGGACCCATTCCCTCCAGCAAGGAAAGTGCAATTATCATGCTGGCGGATAGTGTGGAGGCAGCGGTAAGATCCATAAATGATATGACTAAAGGGAAAATTGAGGAAATGGTAAACAATATTATAAAAGATAAGTTATCCTGTGGACAATTGGATAATTGTGATTTAACATTAAAGGACCTAGAAAAAATCAGAAAATCCTTTTTAAAAACACTAAACGGAATTTATCATTCACGAATTGAGTACCCGGCATTAAAACAATGATTCTTAAGGAGAAATTGTATGATTTATATAGACGATAGACAAAATAAAATTTCAGTAGGAGAGGAATTTTACAGAACCATTGAAGAGGTGGCGGATTTTGCCCTTAGAGAAGAAGGAGTTAAAATCCCATATGAAATAAGTGTTTTATTTGTAGACAATAATGAAATAGCAGAGATTAATAATGAAACCAGAAACATCAATAAAGAAACAGACGTATTATCCTTTCCTATGTTGGATTATCCCAATGGAAAAGTTTTTAAAGATGTGTATTTAAATTACGATTTTAATCTTACCTATATGGATGGAAATGATTTGGTTTTAGGAGATGTGGTTTTATCTTTAGAAAAAGCAAAAGAGCAGAGTGAAGATTTTGGGCATTCTTTTCAAAGAGAGGTTTGTTATTTAATTGTTCATTCCATTCTGCACCTTTTGGGATATGATCACATGGAAGAATCAGATAAAATTAAAATGAGGACACAGGAAGAAGTTATTTTGGAGAAATTAAATATCAAAAGATAGTAAAGTCATAACAAGGTGGGATACAGGTGAATGTAAGAAAGTTAGTTGATAGTTTTAACTTTGCCATAGAAGGAATAATTTACTCTGTTAGAACTCAAAGAAATATGAGAATACACATGATTGCGACCCTTATGGTTCTCACAGCGTGTTTTGTATATGATTTAAGCAAAATTGAACTTTTAATAGTTACCATAACAATAACTATGGTTATTGCTGCTGAACTTATAAATACAGCTATAGAAAGTGCCATAGACGTCACTACGAATTACTATCATCCCTTGGCAAAGGTAGCAAAAAATACAGCTGCAGGAGCTGTTTTAGTAACTGCTATAAATGCAGTGCTAGTAGGGTACATATTGTTCTGGGATAAATTAAGTTCCCTTACCTTTACTGTTATGGTGAAAATAAAGCAGTCTGAGCCCTATATGATTTTTCTGGTACTGGTATTTGTATCTATAGCTACCATAGTGGTAAAAGCCATTTACGGAGAAGGAACTCCACTTAAAGGCGGAATGCCCAGCGGTCACAGTGCCATAGCTTTCTCTATTGCAACCACTATAGCTTTAATTACTGAAGAGTCTACGTCTATACTCCTGGCATATCTTTTAGCCTTCATAGTGGCACAAAGTAGAGTTGATTCTGAAGTACATTCCATTTTAGAGGTAGTTTTAGGAGCGCTTTTCGGTGCAGCTCTTACTCTTTTGATTTTTCTGCTATTCAATTGATTAAAGTTGCATAAAATGGTAATAATGCTATAATTTAATGAAGATGAATAATTGTTAATGGAGGATTTCTTATGGAATATGAAAAATTAATAAATGGTGCTATAGAAGCAAGGGAATATGCTTATGCTCCCTATTCAAATTTTAAGGTAGGAGCTGCGGTGCTTATGGAGGAAGACAAAATATTTACAGGATGTAATATTGAAAATGCTTCCTTCGGTGCTACCAACTGTGCAGAAAGAACCGCCATTTTTAAAGGAGTAGCAGAAGGTTATAAAACCATTAAAGCTGTAGCTGTAACAGGAGATCCCAATAGCTATACCTTTCCATGCGGTATATGCAGACAGGTAATAGCTGAGTTTGCTGAGAACGGAGATATTGAAATTATAGTAGTAAAAAATAAAAATGAATATATGATAATGACACTTGATGAGATATTGCCTGGGTCATTTACAAAAAAAGACCTAAACAACTAAGGAGGAATTATGTTTAAATCAGGATTTGTGACTATAATGGGAAGACCTAATGTAGGTAAATCAACATTATTAAATCTATTAATGGGAGAAAAGCTCTCAATTGTATCAAGCAAGCCCCAAACTACAAGAAATAACATTAATACAATATTAAATGGAGAAGATTATCAGATAGTTTTTGTAGATACCCCTGGAATTCATAAACCAAGGCATAAGCTGGGAGAGTATATGGTTAATTCTGCTCAGGATGCAGCTAGGGATGTTGATCTGGTTTTATTCCTTACCACACCAGGAGAAGTAATGGGTAAAGGAGATTCCTTTATTTTAGAGCAATTAAAGGATATGGATGTACCTGTGTTTTTGGTGGTTAATAAGGTGGATGAAAACCCACATGAATTGGTTGCTAAAACTTTAGATACCTATTCAACGGCCTTTGATTTTAAGGAAATTATACCGATATCAGCCTTAAAAGGGAAAAATACAGATACACTGCTGAAGCCTATGATAGATATCATTCCGGAAGGACCTAAATACTATCCTGAAGATATGATTGCCGATGTACAAGAAAGATTTATAGTATCAGAAATAATAAGAGAAAAAGCACTTAGACTTTTGAATGAGGAAGTTCCCCACGGTATAGCTGTGGATGTTATAATTATGAAGCAAAATGATAAAGGGCTGTATAATATAGAAGTGGATCTTATATGTGAAAAAGATTCCCATAAGGCTATTATAATAGGAAAAAATGGTCAAACTCTTAAGAAGATTGGTCAATATGCAAGGATGGACATAGAAAGATTTTTAGACAGCAGGGTTAATTTAAAGATTTGGGTTAAAGTGAGAAAAGAGTGGAGAGATAATCCACTGTTTTTAAAAGAGCTGGGATACAAAAAAAATAAATAGATAGTTAACGAGGAGATGATATTCTGCCCGCTATAGAAAGCCATGGGGTAGTAATTAAAACGCAGGATTATAAGGAAAATGATAAGCTTGTATGGTTATTTACTGAAAAGATGGGTAAAATAACAGCTATCGCAAAAGGTTCGAAAAAAAGCAGGAGTTCTTTAATGTCAGTAACTATGCCTTTCTGCTTTGCTCAGTATATGCTATTTAAAGGAAGAAATCTATATAATATAACAGAAGGAAGGATAATAAATTCGTTTCAGGGGCTTTTAAAAGAATTTGAAAAACTGACCTATGCATCATATTTATGTGAGCTTATTGATATAGCTCTTCCTGAAGGAGAAATAAATCCTATATTATTTAAAGATTTTACCACAGCTATGTATTTATTAAATACAAATGCTTTGGATGATGAGCTTCTTTTAAGAGCATTTGAAATTAAATTGCTAAAAAATACCGGCTACGGATTAAATCTCGAAAACTGTGCGGTATGCAGAAAAAAGATTAATATCTCCAGCTATATTGATCTGAATTATTACGGAGGTATATGCCAAGACTGTTCTAAGGAACATGCTATGTTTATATCAAAGCCTGCTTATAATACCTTGAGATTTTTAATGCAGACTCCATTAGATAAGATATATAAGTTGAATGTAAATGAAGATATTAAAAAGGAAGTTTTTAAACTGCTTTCCTATATTATATCTATAAACTATGCTAAAAGGCCTAAAAGCCTGGATATGCTAAATCTAATAAAGGAGTGATATTTATGGAAGAAATAACACTTGAAAAGGTGGATGCTGTAAGAGAGAGGACTGGAGTAACCTATGCTCAGGCAAAAGAAGCACTTATAAAGTGCAATGGAGATGTTTTAGAAGCAATAATCTATTTAGAAAATAACTATGAAAAACAGGACATGGAAAGCAGCTTTAAAGATGAAGCATATACAACCTTAGAGGAGCTAAAGCTATTTATAAAGAAACTTGTGGAAAAAGGCAATGTAAGCAGAATAGTTGTAAAGAAAGAGGGTAGGATATTAGTAGATGTTCCTGTAAACGCTGGTATAGCTGCCGGTGTCATCGCTGTATTATGGCCTCCTATATTGGCCATTGCATTAATAACCACTGTAGCTGTGAAACTTACTATCGAAGTAACTAAAGATGATGGCAGTGTAGAGGTTATAAATACTGTAGTTAAAAATACCATGAAGGATGTAAAGGGTAAAATGTCTGATTTTGCAGAAGATATTAAGGGTAAATATAATGAGGCAAAAGGAGATTTTAAAAATCCTTTTTCTGGTAAAACCGGAAGTGATATAAAGGACGAACCAATGTATACTTATACTGTTAAATTTGACCAGGAAGATGACGAAAATAAAGACTAAAACCAATTGCTAGTGGAGAAATTTTAAGCTGTATTGCACCAATGAGGATAGCAAGGAACATTTTACTAAGGCTGTAGAAAATTTCGTAATTTAACTCTTTTAATTATAGAATAAAATGATATAATAGATATGTCAGTATTGAAATGTAACTTTGCATAGGTCTGATAGTATATGGTGAAAGGTGTGAAGTCATTGAAGTTAAGTCCCAGGCAGGAAAAAATAATCCACTTAGTTAAAGAATCTCAACCCATAACCAGTGAAGCTTTAGCTGCCAAACTAGGTGTAACTAGAGCTGCATTAAGACCAGACTTGGCAATATTAACAATGACAGGCATACTTGAAGCTAAACCAAAAGTTGGTTACATTTATGCTGATAAGCCATATGGAGGTCTTGTTTACGATTATATAACCAACACGAAGGTGAAAAGTATCATGTCTAAGCCGGTATCCGTTACTGAAGATACTATGGTTTATGATGCTATAGTATATTTGTTTCTTCACGATGTGGGAGGTCTTACAGTAGAAAATCAAGGCTTTTTAATAGGCACAGTTTCCAGAAAAGATTTTCTTAAGATTTCCATGGGAGGCACTGATATACATAAGGTTCCAATAGGAGTAATCATGACCAGAATGCCAAATATCATCACTGTTAGTCCTGAAGATAATGCTTATGAAGTAGCAAAAAAGATAATACATCACGAAATTGACAGCATACCTGTTGTTGAAAAGCAATTAATTAAAGGAAAAGAACAGTTGAAGGTAGTAGGTAAGGTTTCAAAGACCAACATCACTAGGCTCTTTTTAAAGCTTAGTGAATTAAAATAGCAAGCTAACAGGGGCTTTTTGGTCCCTTTAGTATATACATAATAAACATACTACGAATGGAGGAGTTGTTGATGGATAACAAAAAATACGTTTACCTCTTCAGTGAAGGTAACGCGTCCATGAGAAACCTGCTTGGTGGAAAAGGTGCAAACCTTGCAGAGATGACATCACTTGGTATTCCTGTTCCTCAAGGATTTACTGTTACAACAGAAGCTTGTAATAAGTACTATGAGGATGGAAAAGTTATTGCTCAAGATGTTATAGATCAAATACATCAAAAAATGAGTGAGCTTGAAAAAATAACTGGCAAGGAATTCGGTAATTTAGAGAAACCTTTACTTGTTTCTGTAAGATCCGGTGCGAGAGCATCCATGCCTGGTATGATGGATACAATACTTAACCTTGGCTTAAATGATGAAACCGTTGAAGCAATGGCTAAGCTTACAAATAATCCAAGATTTGCATATGACTCTTATAGAAGATTCATACAAATGTTTGCTGACGTTGTTATGGGTGTTGAAAAGAGATTATTTGAAAATCTAATGGATGAAATGAAAGAAGCTAAAGGTGTTCAACTTGATACAGACTTAAATGCTGAAGACCTTAAGAACTTAGTTGCTAAGTTTAAAGAGCTTTACAAAAAAGAGAAGGGTGAAGACTTCCCAAGCGATCCTAAAACTCAATTAATAGAATCAGTAACTGCTGTATTTAGATCCTGGGATAACCCAAGAGCTAACGTATACAGAAGATTAAATGATATCCCTTCAAGCTGGGGTACTGCTGTTAACGTACAGGAAATGGTATTCGGTAATAAAGGTGAAACTTCAGGAACAGGAGTTGCTTTCTCAAGAAACCCTGCAACAGGAGAAAGAAAAATTTATGGTGAGTATTTAATGAATGCTCAGGGTGAGGACGTTGTTGCTGGTATAAGAACACCTCAGCCAATAGATCATTTAAATGATCAAATGCCTCACATATATCAAGAATTTGTTGACATAGTTAACACTCTTGAAGATCATTACAAAGACATGCAGGACATGGAGTTTACTATCGAAGACGGTAAGTTATACTTCCTTCAGACAAGAAATGGTAAGAGAACAGCTCAGGCTGCTTTAAGAATTGCTGTTGAACTAGTAGAAGAAAAAATGAATACTAAGGAAGAAGCAATATTAAAGGTTGATCCAAAGCAATTGGATACATTATTGCATCCTAACTTTGATCAGGCAGAGATTAAGAAAGCTACTCCAATAGCTAAAGGATTACCAGCTTCACCAGGAGCTGCCTGCGGAAAGATTGCCTTTACTGCAGAAGAAGCTAAAGAAAGAGCAGAAGCAGGAGAAAAAGTAGTTCTTGTTAGACTTGAAACTTCTCCAGAAGATATAGAAGGTATGGTAGCTGCTGAAGGTATATTAACAGTAAGAGGAGGAATGACTTCTCACGCTGCGGTTGTTGCTAGAGGTATGGGAACTTGCTGTGTAGCTGGCTGTGGTGATTTAAAAGTTAATGAAAGCGCAAAAACTTTAACTGTTGATGGTAAAGTCTTAACTTCAGAAGATTTTATTTCTATAGATGGTTCTACAGGTAATGTTTACGGAGAAGCTATTAAAACAGTTGCTCCTGAAATTTCAGGCCATTTTGAAACATTCATGAAATGGGCTGACGAAATAAGAGTATTAAAAGTTAGAACAAATGCTGACACACCAAGAGATGCTAAGCAGGCTGTTGAGTTTGGTGCTGAAGGTATCGGCTTATGCAGAACTGAGCATATGTTCTTTGCAGAGGACAGAATTGCTGCAGTTAGAGAAATGATTGTTGCTAAAAATGAAGGGCAGAGAAGAAAAGCTCTTGAAAAACTTCTTCCAATGCAAAGAGAAGACTTTGCAGGACTTTATGAGACTATGGAAGAAAGACCGGTTACAATCAGATTCTTAGATCCACCACTACATGAGTTCCTTCCTCACGAAGATGATGAAGTAGAAGAATTAGCAAAAGAAATGGGATTAACTTTCCAGGAGCTAAAAGCTACTGTAGAGTCTCTTCATGAGTTCAACCCAATGATGGGACACAGAGGATGCCGTCTTGCGGTTTCATATCCAGAAATAGCTGAAATGCAGACAAGAGCTGTAATAGAAGCTGCTATAGAAGTTAAGCAGAATAAAGGCTTCAATATAGTTCCTGAGATAATGATTCCTCTTGTTGGAGAAATAAAAGAGCTTAAGTATGTTAAAGATGTAGTTGTTGAAACAGCTAAAAAGGTAATGGAAGAAAAGGGAGTTCAGTTAGAGTACAGCGTTGGTACAATGATTGAAATACCAAGAGCTGCATTATTGGCTGACGAAATAGCTAAAGAAGCTGAATTCTTCTCCTTTGGTACAAATGACTTAACTCAAATGACCTTCGGATTCTCAAGAGATGACGCTGGTAAATTCTTAGCTGATTACTATGAGAAGAAGATATACGAGCAAGATCCATTTGCTAAGCTTGATCAATCCGGTGTTGGTCAATTAGTACAAATGGCTGCTGAAAAAGGTAAGCAAACAAGACCAAACATTAAGCTTGGTATATGTGGAGAGCATGGCGGAGATCCTGCATCTGTAGAATTCTGCCATAATGTAGGATTAAACTATGTTTCCTGCTCACCTTTCAGAGTTCCAGTTGCAAGACTTGCAGCAGCACAAGCACAGGTTAAAAATAAGAGATAAGACATAATATATAAACCCACTGATTTATCAGTGGGTTTTACAAATTGCATTAATTATTAAAATATACTTGTATCATACCTATTTTCAATATATTTTTTAAATTCCTTTACAAAACTTAGCTGAAAGTCATCCTTTTCCACTGCTTTTGTAAGCAGTATGTAAAAGGAGTTTTTGTTGCATTTTTTTAGATTATTATAATAATCCTTTGATATTTTCCAATATTTTTGAGGGAAGGATAGGTATACGAATATATACTTCATATCATCAAAGGAAAGAGGGGATATTTTTTCATAAGCGGTAATAGCATTTACGGCAATTTCTAAATCCCACTTTGTATTATCTCGTTTTAATAATCTTCTTAGAAAATAACTGATGTCATGAGAGCGGTAATCAATGCTACATTTATCAAAATCTATAACCCAGACTTCATTTTTACTGTCAAATAAAATGTTTTTATTCACGTAGTCCAGATGACAGAGGGATGTAGTAAGGTTGCTTATATTTATAGTCGAAGCTGCCTCTAGGGCTGTTTTTGCTAATTTTATATTTGTTTCAAAATGATTAAGGAAAAGCTTTGAAAATTTATCTCTAAGCTGAAAAGCTTGACTTGAGCAGTATAATATATTATCATAATGCTTTTGAGTGGATAAAAATATATCCTCTAATTGTTTCTTATTTGAGCTCCCGTCCATGGGAGTGAATTTTTTTGCTGCACTATGCATACGGGCTAAATTAGAAGCAGAATCAATTATATGGTCGATATTATCATAGGAGCATTTGACTCCTTCAATCCATGGAGTAAGTATAAAAAGCATATCTTTGTATTTTACGAATCTTCCTTTATCAACTGTTGGAAGCAGTCTGGGAACATTTATATTATATCTATAAAACCACTCTAAAGCAGAGTAAACGAATAGTAAGTCAGGTATTTCATAATATACCTTCTTTAAGCAGTAGCTTTTGTCTTTGAAATCTATTCTATAAACAGCTCTCTGTTTATCAGTATCTTTAAATTTAATTTGAGTTATACAGCCCTTTTCCAAGCCGTAATAAGGAAGTACTTGAGCTTTTACATTTTGCTCCGATAGATAGCTGTATACATTTGCTTTAACGGTTTCTGACATGATAAAACCCCTTCCAAAATAATCTACAATAAGAATATATTAATTAAATTTAGATATTATACATATAATTAATAAAATATGGTAATTATTAATTATATATTAAATTGAAGGATTTAAGTGCTATTTGTAGAAATAATAAATAGAGGTGTTAATTATGAGGATTAGAGAAAAAATTGAAGAAATTGAAAGATTGACACTTATAAAAGAAGCTGCTTTATCAGAAAACTCTTTAGGAAGAGAAGAGTATGAAGCTGAAGATGACGTAAGAACAGTGTATATGGTGGACAGAGATAGAATAATTCATTCAAAGTCATTTAGAAGATTAAAACATAAAACACAGGTTTATATCAAAACCTCTGGTGATCATTACAGAACAAGATTAACTCACACTCTAGAGGTTTCGCAAATAGCAAGAACCATAGCCAGAGGAATTGGACTTAATGAGTCTTTGGTTGAGGCGATTACATTAGGACACGACTTAGGCCATGTGCCCTTTGCTCACAACGGTGAAGAAGTGCTTGCAAAACTTCTCCCCGGAGGATTTAAACATAATGAGCAGAGTGTAAGAGTGGTGAAATATCTGGAAAAGGACGGAAAAGGGTTAAACTTAACCAAGGAAGTTATTGATGGAATATTGCATCATACAGGCTTTTCTAAGCTTTCAGAGAAAGCCTTTACCCTGGAAGGGCAAATAGTAAAGTATAGCGATAAAATAGCTTATGTTAATCATGATATAGATGATTCCATTCGAGCTGGATTGCTTAAACATAAAGAGCTTCCCGCAGATATAATGAACAAATTAGGACAGACACATGGGGATAGAATTGGAACATTAGTAAAAGATATCATTATAAATACTTTAGAAAATATAGAAAATAATAGAATTGAAGTAAGTTTAAGTGAGGATGTAGATAAGGCACTTACCGATTTAAGAAAATTTATGTTTGTAAATGTATATAATGGACCTGTACTAAAAGAGGAAAGAGACAAAGCTAAATTTGTTTTGTATCAGGTTTTTGAACATTTTATAAAGCATCCGGAAGAAATGCCGGAAGTTTATAGAAGTGTTGTAGAACATCAGGGAATTGAAAGAGGAGTTGCGGATTATATAGCAGGAATGAGCGATGATTACTGCCTGATGGTTTTTAACAAACTCTTCGTGCCTAAGTCTGTTATTTATTGACAAACACAGGAATAAATTTCAAGGTTATAGGTTTAAACTATTTATGTTAATAACCACATAAAATAAGAAGGATATTTATATTTCGTAAAGAATATATAATAGGGGAAAATAAGTTTAAAACTTGTTTAAAAATATTTAAAAAAGAAGGATTATAAATTTTTATGTCGAATATATTAATCCTTGTTGAAAAAAATAAGATAGGTGGGGAAACTTCTTGGCTATATCAGAAGAATTAATCCAGCAGATTAAGGAAGAAAATGATATTGTAGATGTTATCTCCGAAAGTGTGAGGCTTAAAAAAGCTGGAAGAAACTATACTGGATTATGTCCTTTTCATAATGAAAAGACTCCGTCCTTTAGTGTTTCTAGTGATAAGCAGATATATAAATGCTTTGGATGCGGGGAAGCAGGTAACGTAATTACTTTTGTTATGAAAAATAAAAACCTCAATTTTGTTGAAGCATTAGAATATCTGGCAAATAGGGTTAACATTGAATTTGCTCAAACATATGAAGATAAACAAAACAAAAATAAAAAAGATCTTCTATATAAGCTAAATGTAGATGTGGCTAAATTTTTTTTTAATAACTTGCTTAATAATAAAAAGGCTAATGAATATTTTTCAGGGAGAGGTATCACTCAAGGTACTATAAAAAAATTTGGCTTAGGTTATTCCTTAGATAACTGGCGGGGACTTTTGACTTATTTAAAAAGAAAAGGCTATAAGGAAGAGCAGATATTAGAAAATGGACTGATAATAAAAAGCGAAAAAGGAAACTACTATGATAGATTTAGAAATAGGGTAATGTTTCCTGTGTTTGATTATAAGGGTAAGGTAATAGGGTTTGGAGGAAGAGTACTTGACGACAGTAAGCCAAAGTATCTTAACTCTCCAGACGGACCGCTGTTTATAAAAGGTACACACCTTTATGGATTGAACTTTGTAATTAAGAACAATAGTTTTAACAGGACATTTATCATTGTGGAAGGCTACATGGACTGCATCGCCTTGCATCAATACGGAATAACAAATGCAGTTGCTTCTTTGGGTACTGCTCTTACAGCTTCTCAGGCTAAACTTTTAAAAAGATATGCAGATAGGGTAATAATCTCTTATGATGCAGATTTAGCAGGGCAGATGGCTACTTTAAGGGGGCTGGATATTTTAAGAAAGACAGGATTGGAAGTTAGGGTTCTTACAGTTCCAAAAGGTAAAGATCCTGATGAATTTATAAGGAGTAATGGGGTAGATGCTTTTAATAAACTCATTGATGAAGCTCTGCCGCTCATTGACTACCGCTTAAGAAAAGCAAAAGAGGGGATTGATTTTAATCAAAGCTCTATGCTTATTAAATATGCTAAGCGGGTAACTGAAATATTAGCAGAACTTAATCCCATAGAGAAGGATGTTTATGTAAAAAAGATTTCTGAAGATACAGGAATTAGAGAACAGGCAGTTTACGACTTATTGGGAAGAGAACTAACTAAAAACTTCAGTGAAAACAGAGATATGAATAATGTGGAAGTTATTGGACATAAATTATATATAGAGCCAGCATATATGAAAGCTGAAAGAGCTCTGCTTAAAATAATGTCCACTATAGATGAGTATTATGAAAGTATAGTTAATAACATTGAAAGTTCAGGTTTTATTTGAGAAGCTCACAGAAGAATATATGAGTTGATTATAGAGGCTAAAAATAATAACATAACGGATCTTGGCAAGTATATCGAAACAAATTGTAAAGATATAGAAACATCTAAGGAATTTGTTTTAATACAGGAAATTAGCTTTGATGAAACCAATGTTGATTATAGCAAGCTTTTAACAGATTATATATTTCAAATAAAAAAACACACGTTAGAGGAGAAGAAGAAGCTGATTATGCATAGACTTAAAGAATGTGAAACTAAAGGATTGTTTGAAGAGTCTTTAAAGTATGTAAAAGAGTTAAAGACTATAGAAGATAATCTTAAGGGATTAGAAAGGGGTTAGTGGCTAATGGCGGAAGGAGGTATGAATATGACAGCAAAGAATGAAGACAAAGTTTCTAAGGATAAGAATAATAAAGACAGAAGTGCTAAAATGGGATTAGTTAAAAAGCTCATTGAAAAGGGCAAAAAAAGCGGCACTTTAACATATAAAGAAATAATGGATGAGTTAGAAGAAATAGATTTAAATCCGGAACAAATAGAAAAAATATATGAAGTCCTCGAATCCATGGGAATTGATGTCATTGGAGATATGAGTGATAGTGAAGATGCAGAAGAGGATTTAGATCTTTCAATTCCTGAAGGAATAGCCATAGATGACCCGGTTAGAATGTATCTTAAAGAGATTGGTAAAGTACCACTTCTATCTTCTGAAGAAGAAATTGACTTAGCTTTAAAGATTGAACAAGGGGATCAGGTAGCTAAGAAAAAACTCGCAGAAGCAAATTTAAGATTGGTAGTAAGTATAGCAAAAAGATATGTAGGAAGAGGAATGCTCTTCTTAGATCTTATTCAAGAAGGAAACCTTGGACTAATTAAAGCAGTAGAAAAATTTGATTACAGAAAAGGCTTTAAATTTAGTACCTATGCTACTTGGTGGATAAGACAGGCAATTACAAGAGCTATAGCGGATCAGGCTAGAACTATAAGAATTCCCGTTCACATGGTGGAAACCATTAATAAATTAATAAGGGTATCCAGACAGCTGCTTCAGGAACTTGGAAGGGAACCTTTGGCAGAAGAAATTGCATCACATATGGAAATGCCTGTAGATAAGGTTAGAGAAATAATGAAAATTGCTCAAGAGCCTGTTTCCTTGGAAACTCCAATAGGAGAAGAAGAAGACAGCCATCTTGGAGATTTTATTCCTGATGATGAGGCACCTGCTCCAGCTGAGGCAGCAGCCTTTACTATGCTTAAAGAGCAGCTTATTAACGTTCTTGATACTTTGACTCCAAGAGAAGAAAAGGTCTTAAGACTTCGATTCGGACTTGATGATGGGAGAGCAAGAACCCTTGAAGAGGTTGGAAAAGAGTTTAATGTTACCAGAGAGAGAATAAGACAGATTGAAGCAAAAGCTCTTAGAAAATTAAGACACCCAAGCAGAAGTAAAAAACTGAAAGATTACTTAGATTAGCACCTTTACTTAAAGGTGCTAATCTATTTAAACATATATAAAGAGGAAATTTAAAATGGAATTAAGCATACGTTTAAAATCAATAATCAATCTTATGGATAGCTGCAGCAGCATAGTTGATGTAGGGACGGATCATGGATATATACCAATTTATGCAGTAAAAAATGGAATATGCAAAACTGCAATTGCTTCTGACATTAATTCAGGACCATTAAAAAAGGCGGAAAAAAATATTGTTAATGAAGAGCTTAAGGATAAAATCTACTGCCGTAAAGGCGGAGGATTATCCACTGTCTCTGTAGATGAAGTGGAAGCTTTGATTATAGCAGGTATGGGTGGTAATCTTATAAGAGACATTTTATTAGAGGATATAGAAAAAGTAAAAAGGTATGAATATATTATACTTCAGCCTGCTCAGAATCCTGAGGTTTTAAGGGAGTTTCTTTATAAAAACAGTTTTGAAGTTATTGATGAAGATATATGTATAGATGAAGGTAAATTTTATGAATTATTTAAAGTTAAATATATTGAAGATGTAAAAGATGAATCTAAGGAAGATACAGATTATGAAATTAGCCCTTATCTGATTAAAAAGAAGCACCCTCTTATATTGGATTATATAGAATACAAAATACTTTACTATGAAAAGATAAAGAATTACATACTTGAAGATACAGAGGCAGCAAGGGAAAGAAAAAATTCAGTTCAATGCATATTAAATAGATTGGAGGAGTTAAGAAAATGTCTGTTAAAATCATAGATTTCATAAAGATAATGGAAAAAGCTGCACCGGTTTCCTTGAAAGAAAGCTATGACAATGTGGGCCTAATGGTAGGGGATAGCGGTAAAGAGCTTAAAAGGGTCCTTATGGCACTAGATTGCACCGAGGCAGTAATTGAGGAAGCGGTAAGCATAGAAGCAGATTTAATTTTAACTCATCATCCTCTGTTATTTAAAAAACCTTCATCTATTACTACAGATACTCTTCAGGGAAGAAAAATCATAAACCTTATAACTAATAATATCAGCTTATATTCCAGCCATACTAATTTAGATTCTGTACAAAAAGGAATGAATGACACCTTAATGGAAATACTGAACATTAAAGAAAATTCAATTCTTGAACCTGCGGAAGATTCTCCTGTTAAAGAAAGCGGAATAGGAAGAATAGGAAGAATAGATGGATGTACTTTGGAAGATCTTATCAATGAAATAAAAAGCAAGTTGAAAATTAATAATTTACGATATACAGGAAAGCTTGAGACTAAAATAAGCAGGATTGCAGTAATAAATGGAAGCGGTGAGAATTATTTTCCTCTTGCATTTAAAAATGGTGCTCAATGCATTATAACTGGGGATACCACCTATCATTTTGCCAGTGATTTTGCAGAGTTAGGATGCTCTATAATAGACGTTGGACATTTTCCTTCGGAATGGATAACTTTTTTAAGGGTAATGAAAAGGATAATTAAAGAAAATTCCACAGAATTAAATAACGTAGAGTTTATTCAATCAAAAGTTTCCGAAGACCCTTATAAATACATATAGATAGTTTTTAAAAGTTTTACAAAAGTATGTGAATTAGGTTTCCAGGGAAAGGTAAGGCTTCAAGCAATATATAATTTGCTTTTTTATCGATTTTATGTTAATATGAGTTTTGCGAGTAAGCCAGACAATCGCTGCTGACTTAAGTCAGGAGAGGAAAGTCCGAGCTCCGTAGGGCAGGGTGCTGGGTAACTCCCAGTGGAGGCGACTCTAAGGATAGTGCAACAGAAATATACCGCCAGAATTAAGTTTATTCTTAATGAGAGCAGCTTATGCTGCCTGGTAAGGGTGGAAAGGTGAGGTAAGGGCTCACCAGCGTCAGGGTGACCTGATGGCTCTGTAAACCCCACCTGGAGCAAGACCGAATAGGAAGACATATGGGGCTGCCCGTCCCGTCTTCGGGTGTGTCGCTGGAGCCTGATTGGTAACAACAGGCCTAGATAGATGATTGTCAAATACAGAACTCGGCTTATAGACTTATCTCGCATAAATCATGAAAACTCAATGCTTAGCGGCATTGAGTTTTCTTCATTAATATAGATATTTCCTTTATAATTTATTTATGCTTTTTATACATTTAGTACTGCTCAGTTTATTACATAGGATATTTTTAAGTATATATCGCAATAAAATTTAGCTCCTAATAAAAATGAATCAACATTGAAATATTACCTAATTATCCAAATGTTACATATATAGTGTAACATAACTTCTTACATATCAAAAGAAAATAATGTAATAAAGATAAACATATAAAAATAATTATTAAGATTATATATAATATTTACAACGAAATGATAACTAATAATGAAGTGATTCAAAACATTTACTAATAGAATATATTTACATTAATAAACTATGATAGTATATTAATAAGAAGAGAGAAGAAAAGCTTTTAACAAATATATAATGTTTGAGGTGATTATATTGACTTTAAATTATGCTCATAGAGGAGCTAGCGGATATTATCCGGAAAACACGATGTTAGCCTTTGAAAAGGCAGTGGAGATGGGCTGCCAGGGTATTGAAACCGATGTACAGATGACTTCTGACGGAGTGCTTGTTTTAATTCACGATGAAAGTTTAAAAAGAACCACAGGTGTTGATGCTTTAGTTAAAGATTATACCTTTGATGATATAAGAAAACTAAATGCAGCTGATTACCATTCTTCTAAGGATAGCTTCCAGCAGATACCCACTGCTATGGAACTATTGGAGTTTGCAAAGAACAAAGATATCATTATTAATTTTGAGATCAAAACCGGTATAGTCTTCTATGAAGGAATAGAGGAGAAGCTTATAAATCTGATATATAAATATGGAATGGAAAAGAAGGTTATTATCTCCAGTTTTAATCACTATGCAGTGGCAGAAAGTAAGAGGATAGCACCGGAGATTAAAACTGCTATTTTATATTCTGAAGGTTTATATCACCCTGAGGCTTATTGTGAAACTGTTGGAGCAGATGGACTTCATCCTGTATTATTTGC
>NZ_CCXI01000050.1 GCF_000820705.1 Clostridium polynesiense
GACTTCATCCTGTATTATTTGCTGTAAATCCACAGGTGGTGAAGGATGCTCATGAGAAAGGGCTATTTATTCAGCCTTATACCGTTAATGATGAAAATACAATGAAAAAGTTTGTATCAATGGGCATAGATGGAATTATAACCAATTATCCCGATATCCTTAATAAAATAATTCAACAGGAAAATAAATAAAAATTATATATAGAAAGGAAAGATCTTTAATGAGAATAGAACTAACCACCCCTGCAGTACTGTTTACCTCAATATCTTTGTTGATTTCAGCATATACCAGTAGATTTTTAAATTTAGCACAGTTGGTTAGGCAGTTGGATTCTCACTATAAACATGATCCTAGTGAGTCAATTTTAAAGCAGATAAAAAATCTTCAGCTTAGAATCAATATTATAAGATACACTCAGATAATGGGAGGAGTAAGCTTTTTTCTCTGTGCTTTAGCTACCTTTCTGATATTTAAGGAAAAAAACTATGCAGGAGAAGTTGCTTTTGGAGCAAGCTTAATAGCTTTAATGATTTCCCTTTTTCTTCTTATAATTGAGGTTCAAATCTCTGTAAAGGCGTTAAATGTTCAGTTGGACAAATATAAAGATAGTAGTAATTGAATTAATAGAGTATTAATTATAATGCAGAAATATCGTTTTAAAGGAGAATTGATTAAGTATGAATATTGCATGTTTTGATATTGGAGGAACCTTTATTAAATATTCAGTAATTAATGAGAAAGGAGAAATTTTATTAAAAGATAAGTTTTCTACTCCAAAAGAAAACTGCAGGATTGAAATTCCCAAAGCATTAGTTGAAAGAATTAAAGATATATCTAATTATTTTAAAATAGATGCAGCGGGAATAAGTACTGCAGGACAGGTGGATTCAGATAAGGGTGAAATAGTCTTTGCTACAGAAAATCTTCCTGGATATACAGGAGCAAAGATTTCGGAACATCTTAGAAATGAACTTAATTTGCCAAGCTATGTAGAAAATGATGTAAATGCTGCTGCAGTAGGAGAAATGTGGATGGGAGCAGCAAAGGGAAAGAATAATTTTGCATGCATAACTTTGGGTACAGGAATAGGTGGAGCTATTGTAATAGATGGTAAGCTTTATAAAGGAATTAACGGTGGAGCGGGAGAATTTGGACATATGTCAATAAATGAGCATGGTGAAAACTGTACCTGTGGATTTCAGGGATGTTTTGAAAGATATTCTTCTACTTCAGCTTTAATAAGAAGGTATAAAGCAGAAGCTGAGAAGGCTGGAAGTGCTGATGAAAATGCTACAGGTGAGTCTATTATGAAGCTTGTACGTGAAGGAAACAATACAGCAGTAAAAGTGTACAAGGATTTTTTAGCTCATTTAGCTACTGGAATAGCAAATGTAGTACATATATTAGATCCAGGTCTAATTGTAATTGGAGGAGGCATATCTGCGCAGGGACAGAGTTTTATAAACGAGCTCGAGGAAGTATTTAAAACTAAAGCTATGAAGGCTTATGCTGATAATACAGAAATAGTAACAGCGCAGCTTCAAAACGATGCAGGTGTTTACGGTGCATGTTATTTAGCATTAAAAAACATGATTGAGTAAAATATTATTTAACTTAAATAAAGAAGCTTGGAGAGAGACATGATTAAAAATATTGTGTTTGATATAGGAAACGTGCTTGTAGAGTATAGACCTGAGATTTTTCTGGATAAATATAATTTTACAAGTAAAGTAAAAGAATAAGTTATGAAATCAGTTTTTAATAGTAAATATTGGCCTGAGCTGGATAGAGGAACCTTAAATGAAGAGGAAGCTGTAAAGCTGTTCTGCAGCTGCGAGCCTGATTTAAGTGAGGAAATAATCTCTGTGATGGAAAAATGGAAGGATATGCTTCTTCCTATGGAGGAGTCTATAGAGCTTTTAAAAAAACTTAAGAGTAATGGATATAGTATTTATGTTCTTTCTAATTATCATAGACAAGCTTTTCATAAGATAAAAGAGGAAAACGATTTTTTTAATATAATAGATGGAGGAGTAATATCCTTTGAAATTAACTATATTAAACCTCAAAGGGAAATCTACCAGTTTCTCCTTGAAAAGTATAAAATTAAGGCTGAGGAAACACTATTTATCGATGATATGGAAATAAATATTAAAGCAGCAGAGGATGTAGGAATTAGAGCTGTTTTATTTACAGATATAGACGAGGTAAAGGAAAAGCTATATAAGATGGACATCAATATATAGAAATAATTAGTTCTAATATTTTACAAAATTAAACTTCCTTAAAGCAGAGGTGCGTTTTGCATCTGCTTTAAGGAAGTTGTTTTTTAAAATAGATAATAAAGAGATTTATTCAGCATTTTCATATTGAAGCTTATACAAATTATAGTAAAGACCCTGGTTTTCCAAAAGCTCACTATGAGTACCTATTTCTCTTATTTTACCTTTATGAAGAACTATTATTCTGTTACTGTTTTTTATGGTAGATAGCCTATGGGCAACAACTATGGTGGTTCTGCCTTGAGTTATTTTGTTTAATGCATCCTGTATTAAGCTTTCAGTTTCTGTATCAATATTTGAAGTAGCCTCGTCTAAAACTAAAATCGGTGGATCAAAAGCTATAGCT
>NZ_CCXI01000051.1 GCF_000820705.1 Clostridium polynesiense
AAAATCGGTGGATCAAAAGCTATAGCTCTTGCAAAGGAAATTAATTGTCTTTGTCCCTGAGATAAGGTGGTTCCTCTTTCATTTACAGGAGAATCATAAGCTTTAGGAAGCTTTTCTATAAATTTATCAGCATTAACATACCTGCAGGCCTTTATTATATCCTCGTCGGTTATAGAGCTTTCATTAAGCCTTACATTTGATTTAATATCTCCGGTGAACAGGAAAACATCCTGAAGCACAGCTGCAACATTTTTTCTTAAGTCCTCTTGTTTCATATCCTTTATATTAATTCCATCGATTAATATTTCCCCTTTTTGTATGTCATAAAGCCTTGTAATTAAGCTAATAATCGAGGTTTTTCCTGCTCCTGTGGCACCTACGAAGGCTATTTTTTCTCCAGGATTAATGGTGAAGCTCACATCTTTTAAAACCCAGTCATCTTCATTATAAGCGAACCAGACATTTTTAAATTCAATTTTACCTCTTAGTCGGGCTACTTTTTTAGGAGATACGGGATCCTGTATTATGCTTTTATTGTCCAAAAGCTCAAATATCCTTTCTGAAGAAGCCATGGAGGATTGAAGTAAGTCGTATTTTTCAGTAAGGTCAAAGATAGGCTGAAAGAACATGGTGATATAATTTACAAAAGCAAAAACCAAACCAAAGCCCAACTCATTTCTTATAATTTTAGAACTTCCATACCATATTACAAGTGCCATGGTTATGGAAGATAAAAGCTCTATTATAGGTCTAAATACAGCAAAAACAGTGGTCTGCTCCATAGACGCATCCTTATAGGCGGTATTTATGTTGTCAAATTCTATAAACTTTTTTTCCTCCTTATGATAGGTTTGTACTATCTTCATACCTGAAATATTTTCTGACAAAAAGGCATTAATTTTTGATAATCTTGACCTTACTTTTCTATAAGCTGCTCTATCATATTTTTTAAATAAAACTGCAGTAAAAAATATAAACGGAACAGTAATGATTGATATCATAGTAAGTTTTACGTTTAGCATAAACATTGCAAGGACGATACCAAAAAGCATAAATACATCTTTAATTAAAAATATCAATACACCGGTATACATTTCATTAAGGGTTTGTACGTCATTTGTAAGTCTTGTTACAAGCTTACCTACAGGAGTTTTATCAAAAAAGGATAAGCTTAAGCCTTCAATATGAGTAAAAAGTTTATTTCTTATATCAACAACTATTTTTTGACCTGTATATTGGAGAATATAAATTTGAGTGTAATTAACTATAAACCCAAGGACGTAAATGGCAAGAAGCACTATAACCATGTAAGTAAGTCCGTTAATATCTTTATTTCTAAGGGAATTAATCTCTGATTTACTCAGTTCTTTAAAAATTTTATGACTTTTATCACCCTGAATAAGTATATTGTTTTCTATGATAAAGTCATTACTATAGTCTAAAGAGCCCTCCACTAAGTATGCTTTTTTATTATAATAAGCTATGGAATAAACTTTATTTTTTTCAAAAGAAATATCTCCTTTAGGTACTTTAATAAAAAAACTGCCATGAATATTAACTGATTTATAGGTATCTTGTGTTACTTCATAAACCGGCATTCTAAAGCCGTTAATATAATCATCAATAGCTGTTTTCATAAAAACCGGCATGATTAATGTAAATACCGTGGATATAACCATCAAAAGCATAACTACAGCAAAATACTTTTTAAAAGGTTTTGTAAAGGAAAGAAGTCTTTTCATCAGTTTAGAATCATACTGTTTTATTTGAATTTCTTCATCAAAGTGCTCCATCAATTATCACCTTCCTCCTGGATTTTTTCTTCTATAAGCTGCTTTTCGTAGATTTCATTATATAATCCTTTAAGAGATATAAGCTCAGAGTGCTTGCCTTGCTCTACTATTTCTCCCTCATCAAGAACTAATATATTATCACTGTTTTTAACAGCGGATATCCTGTGGGATATTATTATAGAAGTCCTATCCATCATTATAGATTTTAGATTTTCAAGTATCTTAGCCTCTGTCTTTGCATCTACAGCAGATAAACAATCATCCAAAATCAGTATTTCAGGATCCTTAATAAGAGCTCTTGCAATAGAGACCCTCTGCTTTTGACCACCGGAGAGTGTAACACCTCGTTCTCCAACTATAGTGTCGAAGCCTTCAGGAAAATCCATAATATTATCATATATATCAGCATCCTTCGAAGCTTTTATAACAGCTTCTATATTCAGTGAGTCCTGAGAAAGATTTATGTTCTCCGTTATATTAGAAGAAAATAAGAAGGGATCGGAAGCAAGTGCAATATTTTCTCTAAGTGTCTTTAAAGGAATAGAATTTATATCATAACCGTTAATGGTTATTTTTCCATCATCTATATTAAAAAGTCTGACAAGAAGGTTTACCAGTGTACTCTTACCACTTCCGGTTCTACCGATAATTCCTAAGGTTTCCCCCTTGTTTACATGAAGGTTTATATTCTTAAGAGCAGGTTCTTTTGTATCCTTATAATAAAACGTTAAATCTTTAATATCTATATCCCCGTTAATGGAATTAATTGTATGCACCCCAGGGGTGCTTACAATTTCTGGGTTTTCTTTGAGTATTTCTTCAATTCTTTCCAAGGAGGCGAAGCCTCTTTGGATTACGTTTATAACCCATCCTATTGCCATCATAGGCCATACAAGCTGTCCAAGATACATATTAAAAGCTACAAAGTCTCCAAGGGAAATATCTCCCTGAATGACATATAGACCTCCTAAGCCAATAAATATTACAAATCCAAGTGAAGCCAGTAATTCAACTAAGGGGTGTAATAATCCCCAAAGTTTTGCAAATTCCATATTTTCTTTTAAATTATGATTATTTTCAGCGGAGAATTTCTCGAATTCACTATCCTCTTGAACGTAGGATTTTACAACTCTTATTCCTGAAAGGTTTTCCTGTACTATATCTGTCAGTGATGAATAGGCTTTTTGAACGGACATATATTTTTTATGAATTTTTTTACCGAATTTTGAGGCTATTATTGAAATGAAGGGGAGTGGTATCAGAGAGATTATAGTTAGCTTCGTATTTATACTAAGCATAATTATGATAGTTATGAAAGACATAAATATTGAGTCGACTATCATTACTACTCCAAAACCTAAGGCATGTACTACTGAATTTAAATCATTTGTAGCCAGAGCCATTAAGTCTCCGGTTTTTTTGCTGTTATAAAAATTAATGGACATTGATTGAAGATGTTTAAAAAAAGTGTTCCGAATATCATATTCGATATTCTTTGAGGTTCCTATAATAAATATCCTCCAAATAAATCTCCCTGCTGCAATTACTGACGCGGCAGCTAATAATAGAAGTACAAATTTTAATATGAATTTATCTGAAGCATATCCAGTTGATAGGCTATCGCTTATTACTCCTATTATTTTTGGAGGGGCTAGCTGTACTAAATCTACTAATAGTAAAACCCCTATGCCTAACATATATTTATTCTTATACTTGTAGGCATATTTAAAGATGGATTTTAATTTATGCATAAAGTATCGCTCCTTTGACATTATGTAATTATGTAATTATATAATTATGTAATTATTAAAAAGAAATATAACATAGGTATAAAGATAGCAGGCAGCATATTAGCTACTTTAATTTTTGTTATTCCTAAAATATTAAGTCCTAAAGCTAATATTAAGATGCTTCCTACTACAGATATTTCGTTAATAAGGGATGGAGTGAGAATATTTTTTATTAGTGAAGCTGATAAAGTTATAGTTCCCTGATACATTAAAACTGCAAGAGATGAGAAGAGAACTCCCACACCTAAAGAAGAGGCAAATACAATTGATGAAATACCATCAAGTACTGATTTAGTATAGAGTATTTCATGATTACCCTTAAGTCCGCTGTCTAATGAACCAACTATAGCCATGGCCCCTACACAAAAAAGCAGTGTTGCAGATACGAAGCCCTGGGAGAAATCCCCTTTACCTATTTTTTTGAATTTATTTTCTATAGAGACTGAGAATTTAGATAAGGCATTTTCTATATCTATAAACTCTCCCACCAGTGCTCCCAGAGCAAGGGAAACAATAGTTAACAGCATATTGGAACCTTTGAGGCTTCCTGATATTCCAATTATTATAACTGCTAGTCCTACAGCTTGCATCACCGTTTTATTAATTTTTTCCGGTATCCCGCCCTTTATGAGTAATCCTATAAAACCACCTATAAGGATTGCAAAACAATTCACTAATGTTCCTTTCAAGTAAAACACTCCTTCATTTTATGTCTAGTATATAAATTATATCATGTAATTTATTATACGAAATAACAGAATTTTATTTTATCAAAATATTCAGTTATTAGTTTGATAGTTATTAGAAAAATCTATATAATAATTATAAGGAGAATTACGGGAGGCGATTAATATGATATCAGTAGAATTTGATAGTCTTAAGTGGGTAAATGATTTTATGAATAACTCTGAACCGTTAAGCAGTAAGGACTTTCAAGAGCTTAAAACATTTACATTTATGTGGGACATGTTTCAGGTAAAGGCCTGTAAGGGAGTGGCAAATGCACAGAGTATTTCAGATTTTGTGCTTAAGGATTTAAAGACAGAAAAGCAAAACAGATCTTCAAGCGTGGTAGATGCATATTTTGACTACTTTCGAAATAGATACGTTAAAGATAAAAATTTAAATGAGCTTTTTGAAAAAATGACAAGAAATACTGAAGAAACCTTTGACACAAAATCAGGAGAATATAATGTTAAAGACTTTATAGGAAGTAATTTATTAGATGAAAATCCTACTGAAATTAACAAAATCATAACCTGCCTATTAATAGCCTACAGATGGAGAAGTAACTTTTTTATGTTAAACAGAGATAGAATTATAGTTCGTAATCAATATAAAAACTTCAATATAGCAAATAAATTTATAGCCATGATATTGCAGCAGTACAGAAAATCAAATGAATAATTATATAGCCATTAGGGAATAATTTCTATAAAACCTAATAGGAGGCATTCTGTAATGGGTATATTGAGAAACTTACTAGGTAAGAAATTAAAAGAAGAAGTTAAAGGCGGAATAAATATAAAGATTAACAGTGAGCAGTATGAGTATGATAATTTATATTATTGCCTATGCAGGGAAGAAGAGCTTAAGGATGAAATAATAAGTCCAGCAGAAGGAAAGAAGGAAGTAATCCCATAATTAGTATTTGCTTATGTTTATAAAGCACCGCAGAGATGGCTCTGCGGTGCTTTTTTTTAATAGGACCAATTTCCCTTTATAAATATGGGGATTTTTTTATTATCATGAGTAAGGCCGATTATTTCAAAATCCTCTGTTCCAATCATAAAATCTACATGAGTTAAAGAATTATTGACACCGGCAGCTTCTAACTCACTTTTGGT
>NZ_CCXI01000052.1 GCF_000820705.1 Clostridium polynesiense
TGAATTGGAAATAGGGGAGTCATAGGGCACTAGGGCTACCTCACCTAAATACTGGGAGCCTTCATCTGTCTCTATGATAGTTTTTAAGGTGTCATAACCCTTTTCAGCTGTAAAATCAACAGCTTTTCCGTCCTTAAAGGTTATAGAAAAGTTGTCAATTAAATTCCCCCCATAGTTTAAAGGTTTTGAGCTATAAACAATTCCATTTACTCCAGTTTTTTTAGGAAGGGTGAATACTTCCTCAGTAGGCATGTTAGCAATAAATTCAACCCCATCTGCAGTATATTCGGCACCGCCTACCCATATATGATTTTCCGGAAGCTCAATATTGAGGTCAGTACCCTTTGAATTTTTCAAATGTATTGACTTAAAATTATTTTCATTAAGGAAATCCATTGATTTCTTTAGGTTTTCTTTATGTTCTTCCCATGCTGATACCGGATCATCTCTATCTACCCGCACTATTTTAAAGATTGCTTCCCACAGCTTTTCCTTCGCCTCTTCTGAGGAACTGAGAGGAAAAACTTTTTTAGCCCATGCGGCGGTAGGAATTGAAATTACTGACCATGAATTCTTATTACTCATAAGTCTTTCATTATGTTCTTTTAAGGCTGTCTGCCTAGCCTTTTGATATCGTGCTATTCTCTTAGGATCCACGTCCTTTAAAAGTTCAGGGTCTGAGGCGGATATAGACATAAAGCAAGCACCCTGTCTGGAATAATGCAGATAAGAATCTACAATCCATTGAGGTACTTCATCAAAAATATTATCCGGTGCTTTTAGATATTTTATCTTTGATGAAATCTCATCATTCCAGTGAATCACAACTTCACCGGCACCTTCCTCATAGGCTATTTCACTGACCATCCTGGTGAAATCTGCACATTCTATGGGAGACATTACAACTAATGTTTGCCCTTTTTGAACGTTAACACCGGTTTTAACTGCTAATCTGGCATACTTTTTTAAAAACTCCTCATTCATATTGACACCTCTCATATTATAATATATAACAACTGGTAATATATGTAATATTACGTGTTTACAAAAATATTGTCAAGAGCATAGAAAAATATGTAAAAAAATGGAGCTGGTGGTGGGAATTGAACCCACGGCCTGCTCATTACGAGTGAGCTGCTCTACCTCTGAGCCACACCAGCTTATACTTATTGACCACTTAAATATTATATCATAATTTTATGTAAAGTAGAATATAGACTCTAATGAAGGTTCATAAACAAATACAGAGGCATATTAGTATGATTGTTTTATGTGCAGGCAGTATTATAGCTTTTTAGTTAAGATAGTTTTTAAAATAAAAACCAATTTTCATAAATCAGCTGGCTAAAGGCGAAGAAATTCGTCAGAGCATGGGCGATTACCACAACTTGAATGTTCTTGGTTTTAAACATAACTAATCCCCATAGAAAGCCCATAAATGATGCTCCGCCAACTAATGCCCAGACCCCTCCATGATATGACATTCCTTTGGCAAAAAGAAATGCAAAATGCAATAAGGAAAAAAGTATAGTAGGGATAAGATATGCAAGCATAATATTATCTGGATAAATTGCGTTATATGTATATCTCCAAAATAACTCTTCTGATACAGAATTGAAAATTGCATAAAGGACGGTAACAATAATAACGGGAAATGACAGTTTCTTTGCAGCGGGCAGAAAGGCAACAAAGAATGTTGCTAATACCGGTAAAAATGCAATGCTATAATACAAAATTTTATATTTTTGAAAACTAGTACTTTTTATTTTAATAGGGGAAACAAAGAAAATACCCAATAATATTAATATTATATACAAGGCATGTCCGGCAAAGTAACCATAAGTTTTACCTAATAAACTTGTTGATATAGAAAAAATAATTATCATGACAGGAATAAGAATAATAGAATATGTAATTAAGAGTTTAGATTTCGTTTCTTTATACATGATTGCAAATAACCTCCAAAAATTAGAATAATATGTATTAAGCCTATCATATTTTCATCAAAAGAAAAACAGCATATCTCTCCAATATTGGAGAGATATGCTGTTTTTGGTGGAGATAAGGGGATTCGAACCCCTGGCCTCTTGAATGCCATTCAAGCGCGATCCCAACTTCGCCATATCCCCGTACAATATATATTTTAACATGCAATTTAGAAAAGTCCATAGTTTTTTATAATTTATTCTAAATTTAAATTACTTCAAATAAGTTAATTAATGCTATAATATATTCCATAATTTCCCAGGAAATTATGGAAGAGGCAGTTGTTTTTATATAGTGATTTGATGAAAGGTGAAGATAATCCTTTTTAATAACTAGAATTAATATTATTAATAAAAGAAACCTCGCAAAGAGCAAGGCTTCACAAAAGTACACTATACCTTAAAATTAATATGTGATGCTTTTTTTATCATTTCAATTTCTTTGTTGTCATCAACGGATAAAAGCTGTTCATTCATGTGTTTATCAAATTTTAGTTTGTAAAACTCATAGGAGCTGGAGTTATTTATGGGTGACATGATTAAATATCCAGCCTTATTAACAATGAGCTCATCCAATATTTTATACTCTATTCTATTACCTTTTTCATCTCTGAAAGCCATGATTGAATTAACAGTCATAACAATACCCCTTTCTAAGCTATTCATAAGAGTATTGTGTTCATTTAACTGTATTTTAATACTTAATTATTTTTAAAGTATATTTGATAATCCTGTTCTTTTAGCTGCTGAACTCATAACTTTAAAAAGCAATACAGAGGAAACTGTGTTTATTAATATAGAGGGTATAACTACAGTAATAAAAAGTAAATTAAAAGAAGCGGGCAGAGAAAAAAGTAAGTTTGCAGAGAATAAGAATACCGTTCCGCTTACAAGAGTCCCTGAGGCAGACAAAAGTCCTATTTTAATGGAGTTTTTAATATTGTTTATCCTACTGTTTCTTTCAAAAAATAGAATCATTAAATATACTAAATTGCTTGTAATTATTTTATCTATAAAATTAGGTATTTGTCCTCCGGGAAAAGTTGTGGTTAAAGCGGTGAGTATCCCGGATACAGCACCGATAATTACAGTCATCTTATAGTCTTTGCTTATAAATATTGTTATGAACATCATGGATAATAAAAAATCGGGTTTCATTCCAAATATTGGAGGTGCAAACTGATGAAGCATTAATCCTATAGACAGAAGTAAAGCATTAAGTATTAAGTTTTTAGTTTTCATAGTAAATCTCTCCTTAATTAAATAAAGTGTATTTATCATTTTGATAGATTGATCTGATTTATAAGAAGAACTTCATTTCATATTCTGCACCTCCTTAGAAAATTATCTTTATAAATAAAAAAACTCCACCCCTATATAGGGCGAAGTTAACTCGCGGTACCACCTAAATTATGCTTAAAAGCATATCTTTTTCAGACACAAACATGTCCTATCGCTTTAACGGGCGAATCCCGATAAGGACTACTTCCAATAAGGTTTCGGCTTATTCCTATAAGGTCCATTCACTAAATACTGCTGTATTGAGATCGCACCATCCTCAACTCTCTGAAACGTAAGTAATTCAGCTACTCTTCCTCTTCATCGGATTAATTAATTTTATCATTTTAAAAGTATACTGTCAATTAGTGCTTTAAATTATGAAAGTTATATAACGAGTTAACAAAAACTGTTAATGATTAATATTGATTGAAGGGTACATTATTAATATACTCTATATAAATGAATTGTTTAGTAATATAATTATTCTAGGAGGTGAAAATATTTTGGTTAACACTTTTTGGCTATTACTATTTATAATTTTAGCGGTATTTAATTTGCTGTTTAATTATTATGATAATAAAAAGGGGATTCATTTCACTAAGCCATTACTGATGCCTAGCTTAATGATTTATTATATTTATGCGACTGAGGGTTACAGTTATTTAATATTGGCTGCTTTATTTTGTGGTTTTTTGGGAGATACATTCTTACTAAACCATGAAAAACATTTCTTAAAAGGTTTGATTTCCTTTTTTGTAGGACATTTACTGTATATAATATATTTTGCAGGGGAAATATCTTTTAGCAGCTTAAGATTTATAGACATGGCTTGGATCTTATTATATATAGGGTACGCTTTAATTCTTGTAAAGTATTTGATGCCTTACCTTGGAAGCATTAAAATATTGGGAGCTTTATATATGGGAGTCATTATGATAATGAGCTATATGACTTTGTTAATAGTAATATATAATCCAGGTATAATGAGTATTTTAATGTTAATAGGAAGCCTGCTGTTTATAATCTCAGATTCTGTACTGGCATTTAATGCCTTTAAGGGTAAAATAAAATATTCTGGTTTTATTATTATGAGCACCTATATTGCTGCACAATTTTTGATAGTTTTAGGGGCGATTTAGAAATATAGTTTTATCACTGAGATTACTAGACATTTATTTAAATTCACTTATAAGAAGAATTCACTATATTACTGCATTAAATTTAAGAAGGAAAAATTTAAAAAATATAGAAGTTTTATAATAAGTCTAAAAAGGAGGAAGAAAATTATGGTTAAGCATATAGTAATGTGGAGGATAAAGGATCATGCAGAAGGTAAAAGTAAAAAAGATAACTGCCTTTTAATAAAGAATGACCTAGAGGGACTTAAGAGTAAAATACCGGGGATCATTAACATAGAAGTAGGAATAAATATACTAATGGACAATGCCGCCTATGATTTAGTTCTATACTCTGAATTTGAAGATTATGAAGGATTAAATCAATATCAAAATCATGAAGAACATCTTAAAGTGGCAAAATATATAGGTTTAGTAAAAGAAGACAGAATAGTGGTTGATTATGAAAAATAAATGGGGTAGTTTATGGCAGATATTATTTTGAAGGCTATAGAGATTACAGATGGAAAAGAACTATTAAAAATGATACGTGAGATAGGACCTGGGGAAAATGGCTTTGAGAATAGATATTATGACATGCCTGAAGGTTTTTTTGAGTATTTTAAAGAGGATAGAATAAAGGAGTCTAAAGGAATAGGACTAAATCGAGGATATGTAAAACAAAGTTATTATGTGCTTTACCATAATAGTAAGCCTGTAGGGTTAAGTAAATTGAGACACAGCCTTACACCTTTACTTTTTAAAAAAGGAGGTCATATAGGTTATTCCATAAGACCCACGGAAAGAGGAAAAGGTTATGGAAATATTATTCTAAAGGAAACATTGAATAAGGCTAAGGAACTGGGTATAAGAAAGGTGCTGATAACCTGTAAAGAAGATAATTTATACTCAAAAAGGATCATAGAAAAAAACGGAGGCAGAATTGAAGATGTTGTAGAGGGGATCTGCAGATATTGGATAAAGCAATAATTTAATAAATTTAACTATAAATCAAGGAAGCCTGGAGCTTCCTTAATTTATAACAGAATCAAAATGTATTTCCTTAGAATTTTTAAAAATTTTTATGGTATCAATTTTTTCTGGAGGATTAAACTTATAAAGGAGCTTACTATAGAGCTCTTTATGCTTATAATAGCTGCTGTACTCCTCATTAAAGTAAATACTCAAAATATTATCTTCTATTATTATTTTTATATCTCTAAAACAGATGCTTTTATCCTCTGACATATTAGTACTGCCGTTTAAAAATAGATATAAGTTTTTATTATTATCATTATAGAGATACACACCATTCTTGTCCTCGCAGATGTTTAAAAAGGCTTTAACTCTTTTATTTGTATTTTTTATATTTATCTTTGAAGGGTATACATACTTATCTTTACTGCAGGCAGTTGTTGTTATCGTAAATATAAATATAATAATAAAAACAAAATATTTAAGCTTCACAATTATACCTCCTAGTTTGATAAAACATATGATAAGTTAATTATGAAATAGAGTTATATATAAATTATAGCATTTAATACAAATAATGTAAGTAACATTATTAAGGAAATTAAAGTTATATTATATTTATATTCAGAACGATTATTTTAGTTTCTGTAACGGTGTTTCCCCACGGGGATAAAGAATATATAAATCCAGAGCTAAAAATATGATTCTATACATATTAAAATGTAAAGGATACTCGATTAACTATTGAAATACGAAATGATTTGATTTATAATTTTACTTATAATATCTATATATTCAAATATAGTAATATATAGTTTTAAGTATATATTTCGAACAAGGAGAGATTAATTCAATGAATAGTTTTATATTTTTTGCAGCAGCTGTATTAATGATTCTTCTGTTAAAGGGAAAGCTCTCAAAAGTAAATCACCCTAATGTAAAAAACATAACAGCAGAAGAAGGTAAAGAGTTGATAGAAAATAATAAAAATGTGTTAGTTTTAGATGTGAGAACAAAGGATGAATTTGCCAGAGGACATATAAAAAATGCTAAACTCATCCCTGTTAGTGAGTTAGATCAGAGGTTAAGCAGTATAAAAAGCTATAAGGACAAGCCTGTCCTGGTTCACTGTGCATCCGGAGGGAGAAGTCCAAGAGCAGTAAAACTTCTTTTGAAAAATGAATTTACCCAAATATACCATCTATATAGAGGGTTGAATTCGTGGAAGTATAATTTAATTAAAAAATAGTTATTTAGAATTGCCGCAATGCTAACGTACTGAAGCTTTGCGGCATATTATTTATATTTTTCAATTAGTAAAATAATTTAAAGGATTATTATGGTTTCTATAGAATTACCAATATGAACTATTCAATACTTTAGATAAATATAAGGAGGATTACCATGGAAGGACCTAGAGCATGCAAAAAAGATGAAATTCAGCAAGTCATAAGCCTAACCAATGAAACCTTTAGAAATTCACCGGGTATGTTTAAAACTATGCATAAAGAGTTTCCTTTGCTTCTGTCTGAGAAAAACTTAGATAATATGAGAGTAATATCCGTAGATGGAGAAATAGCTGCAGATGTTAATTACTATCCTACGATGATGGATATTGAAGGAAGCAGGATAAAAGCAGCATCTATTGGAGCTGTCTGCACTGATGATAAACACAGAGGTAAAGGATATGCTTCAATAATATTAGATGATATAGAAAAGAGACTGTATAAAAATAAAACGCATTTACTTTTTGTATCTGGAGGCAGAAGTCTGTATATAAGAAGAGGCTGCACTTTTTGCGGTAAATTTTATGAGCTGAAGATAAATAAAGAAATGCTTAATGAAATTCCTGTACTGTCCTCTATGAAAGTAGAGGAGCTTGCTGATTATAATGCAGAAATGTTTATTAATCTATATAATAGAGACAGCTCAAGATTTATTAGAAGCTATGAAGAATTTAACAGCTTATATTCCGGAGCCACTACTGTTTGGGGAGATTTTTATTATAAAACCTACGTTGTTAAGCTTCAGGATGAATATATAGCATATTTCATTATTAGAGTAAGAAAGAATGAAAATAATAAACCCTACGGAATAATGGTGGAATATGCCGGCGATATTAATGGGATTATAAAGGGAATAAAAGAAGCTGCAAATTTAAATGATTTAGATGAGGTTATGATTAGAAGTGAATATAGGGATGCAATGAGTAGTTATCTTCTCAGCCTCAATGCTTCTCACAAGGAAATAAATCAGCTGGGAACCGTTAAGATCATTCATTTTACTGACTTTATGAATAGCCTTTCAGATTATTTTAAACAGAGACTAACATCTGAACAGTTCAATAAACTCAGCTTTTATGAGGAAGGGTCGGATAAAGTAATAAGATATAAAGAAGAAATTATCCTTTTAAAAAGTACACAAAGTGAAAAACTTATATTAGGAGAATGGGAAGATATTAAAAGCAATTGGGATATATCTTTAGAATTTAAGAACGTATTAGATAAAATATTCCCAATACATATACCCTGGGTAGGAAATTTAAACTATCAGTAGCATTTTATTAGAATCTTTTGATAACTAACTTCAAAAGGCGGCTTTAGCTGCCTTTTATATTTTTATTTAACTTAATAAGTATAGGTAAATATTACTACAATAAGGTATAATAGTAATAATATTATCGATACTATTATTACACAACATTCAATGTCACAATAAAAGAAATTATGAAAGGAGTAATTAAATGATATTAGAAAAAGATAAGCTATATAACGGCTTTAAACTTAATGAAATAAAGCAGATAAAAGAAATAAATTCTAAAGCATTGATATTTGTTCATGAAAAGACAGGAGCAAGACTTTTTAAGCTTCAGAATTCCGATGATAACAAAGTATTCTCTATCGGTTTTAGAACTCCTCCGGAAAACAGTACCGGAGTTGCCCATATTATCGAACATTCTGTTTTATGCGGATCAAATAAATATAGAAGTAAAGAACCTTTTGTTGAATTATTGAAGGGTTCAATGAATACCTTCTTAAATGCTATGACATTCTCAGATAAAACAATTTATCCTGTAGCAAGTAGAAATGAAAAAGATTTTCACAATTTGATGAATGTGTATTTAGATGCTGTGCTGCATCCTCTCATATATGAAGAACCTTTGATATTTATGCAGGAAGGCTGGCATTACGAACTAGAAACTGAGGAAAGCGATTTAACCATAAATGGAGTAGTATATAATGAAATGAAAGGGGTTTATTCCTCACCGGATTCCCTTTTGTATAGATATATACCTGCTTCAGTCCTTCCGGATACCACTTACGGAGTGGATTCAGGAGGAGACCCTGAAGTTATACCTGAACTCACTTATGAGTATTTCATAAACTTTCATAAAAAGTACTATCATCCATCTAATTCTTATATTTTTCTATATGGTGATGGTGATACAGAAGAAGAATTAAAACTTATAGACACATATATTAAAGAATATGATAAAATTTCCTCATATTCAGAAATTAAAATGCAAAAACCTTTTACAGAAAGGAAGGAATTTTCTGTTCCCTATACTATATCCAAGGAAGAAGAAGACAAAGATAAAACTTATTTAAGCTTAAATTTTGTTATAGGAAATGCTATGGATGGGGAGCTTAGCTTAGCTTTTCAGATTTTAACATATTTACTGCTGCAAAATCCAGCAGGACCATTGAAAAAGGCTTTGATTGAAGCGGAAATAGGAAAAACCGTTGTAGGTGACTTTGACAGCAGCAGTAAACAGCCTATATTTACAATAGTATTAAAAAACTCTGAAGAAAAAAATAAAGAAGTATTTAAGGATGTAGTTTTTAATACGTTAAAAAAACTTGTTTCTGAAGGTATAGATAAAGAGCTTATAGAAGCAAGCATTAATTATCAGGAATTTCTGTTAAGAGAAAGCGATTTTAGAGGCTATCCTAAAGGGTTAATTTATTATATGGCTTCTATGGAAAGCTGGCTTCATGATGAAAGTCCATTAATCCCTCTAGAGTACGATGAGCAATTTAAGAAGATTAAAAAAGCTCTGCATTCACCTTATTTTGAAGAGTTAATAGAAAAATATATATTAAAGAACCATCACTGCTCTATGGTAATATTGAAACCAGAAAAGGGATTAGGTGAAAGAAAGAACAGAGAGCTTGAGAAAAAGATGAAGGATTATAAATCATCCTTAAGGGAAGAAGAAATAAAAGCTATAATTGAAAATACCAAAAGACTTAGAGAAAGACAGAACTCACAAGACAGTGAGGAGGTACTGCATACCATTCCGCAGCTTGCTCTAGGGGACATAGATAAAAAAGCAGAGTGGCTTCCAATAGAGGAAAGGATAAATAAGGATATAAAAATTCTGTATCACAATGTATTCACAAATAAAATAGCTTATTTGAATTTTTTCTTTGATGCTGATGCTGTGCCTGTGGAACTTGTGCCTTATCTCCGACTTCTAGGGGATTTATTAGCTAAGGTGAGCACAGAAAGATATAGCTATGAATCTTTAAATAACAAAATAAATATAAATACCGGTGGTATTAGCTTCACTGTAAATGCATTTACTCATAAGGATAATATCAAGGAATTTAAACCTTTGTTTGCGATTAAGTCCAAAGCCTTAGTAGAAAAGCTTCCTGAGCTTTCCGAGATATTGAAAGAGATAATTGAAAATACTAAGTTTAATGAAAAACAAAGGATGTTATCATTAATCAGAGAACAAAAATCTAGGATGGAAAGCATTATCTATAATAACGGAAACAGCATTGCAAGCTTAAAGGTACTGGCCAATTTAACTCCTAAAGGGAGATATGATGAGTCTATAAGAGGTTTAAGCTATTATAAATTCCTATGCGGCTTGGAAAGCAGCTTCCATGATAATTTTCAAGGTATTTCTGATAAATTAAATATAGTAAGGGATTTAGTTTTTAATAAAAACAGGCTTGTGGTAAGTTATACTTGTGGAGAAGAGGACTATCCAAAGCTTGAGGAAGTATTGGATACTGTAGGAAGCTCCTTAAAGGACTGGGAAAATAAAAAAGAAAATTATGATTTTGCTTTAGAAAATCACAACGAAGGTCTAACCACTGAAGCAAAGGTACAATATGTGGCAAAAGGATTTAACTATAAAGATCTTGGTTATACCTATAATGGTGCACTGAGGGTTATTGAAAACATATTAACATTAGATTATCTCTGGAATAGGGTAAGAGTAATTGGTGGAGCCTATGGTGTAAATGTTAATGTATTAAAAGACGGAAATGTTTATATTTCATCCTTTAGAGACCCTAAGCTTAAAGAAACCATTAAAGTATACAATGAAATATCCGATTATTTAGAGAATTTTCAAAGCACGGAAAGAGAGATAGTTAAATATATACTGGGTACTATCAGCAGGCTGGACTTCCCTTTAACACCTTCAATGATAGCAGACGTATCAGACAACCGATATTTTGCAGGTATAACTTATGAGGAACTTCAGCGTGAAAGAGATGAGGTATTAAGCTTTAATGAAGAAAAAATTAAATCCTTCAGCGAGCTCTTTAAAAAAGGTATGGAAGAAAACCATCTATGCGTGTTAGGGAATAAAGAAAAGATTATAGAAAATAAAGATATGTTTACTAAAATACAGGAAGTTTTCTAAAATATAGCAAAAAAGCAAATAATAAAATATTTATCCTTTAAAGGCTATGAGATAAAATATGCTCATGGCCTTTTTTAATAAATCAATATTTAAATATATTTTTAAGATTTTATTAAATGTGAAATTTAATGCTGAATCTATTATATAATACAAAAAAGTATAATTAATATTACTAAGGAGGAAAGAAGATGAATACTTTTATCCATAGAAGTATTGATGGTGAAAGAGAGAGACTTAAAAATATTACTTTAACTTTATTTAACGCATCCTTTATATATAATTTTATTGGAATACTAATAAAAACTCTAATATTTATGATGATAATAGGTGATGACAAAGCTTCAAAGCTAAACACTGAAATAATTAACATAAAAAATCCATCACTTTTAATATATATAAGCTTTATAACCATAGCTTTAAGCCTTGGTTTTTTATTTAGAAAAGCAAAATGGTCATTTCTTGTTATTAATGCAGTTATAACGTTAATATATTTAGGTGACATTTTATATTATAGGAGCAACAGTTCCTTTTTGAACCCACACATGCTTCAGCTTACATCTAATTTGGAAGATTTAAGCCATAGTATTTTTTCCTTGTTTAGAAGCATTGATCTGCTCCTTATTGCTGACATTTTGATATTTATACCTTTTTCAATTTACATGAAACCTAATAATTACAGAAGGAAATCAGTATTTGCCCTATTATTTTTAATCTCAGGGATTTTTCTTCTTTCAACATACATAAATTTAGATGTGATAAATGCAGAAGAAAGAGATGAAAAGTTCTTTTCTGTGAGCTGGGCTCCTAATGAAACCATGTATGCTTTAACGCCCATTGGTTATCATATTGTAGATGCTGTTAAGTTCATTAGAGAAAGCAAGCCTCTGGAGCTAGATCCTCATGAAAAGGAAGAAATATATAGTTGGATTGCCGGTCAAAAAGAAAATCTTCCGGATAATAACTTTAAAGGACGCTTAAAAGGTAAGAATCTCTTAATAATTCAGGTTGAGTCCTTGGAAAATTTCGTTATAGGGCAAGAGGTAGAAGACCAGGAAATAACTCCATACCTAAATAAGCTTTTGAAAAACTCTATTTATTTTAATAATTTCCATGAACAAACCTATAAAGGAACTACTTCCGATGCGGAATTAATAAGCAATACATCAATTTTACCTGTAAGATCCGGAAGTACATTTTTCAGATTTCCTAATAATCATTATCCTGGATCACTTCCAAATCTTTTAAAGAAAAGAGGTTATAGTACAGTGGCAGCTCATGCAGATAAAGGCAGCTACTGGAACTGGGTAAATGCTCTTTCTTCAATAGGCTATGATAAGTGTTTCGACATTACAGCCTTCGAAGAGGATGAAAAAATTGGAATGGGGCTAAGTGATGAAAGTTTCTTTAAGCAGCTTGTAGATATAATTGAAAAGCAAGGACAGCCGTTTTTAAATTTTGCAGTAACACTGACAAATCATGGTCCTTTCACACTGCCTGAGGAGCATAAGGAGCTAAAGCTAGAACAAGAACTTGAGCAGTCAATTTTAGGAAAGTATTTTCATACAGTAAGGTATACCGATAAGCACATAGGTATGTTTCTTGAGGAATTAGATAAAAGAGGAATACTTGATAATACTGCAGTAGTGATTTACGGAGACCATGAAGGTATTAACAAATATTATGCTGATGAAGTAGAAAAGCTTCCGGAAAAGTATCATTTTGCTTTAGAAAATGACTTAAGGGTTCCGCTAATAATATATTCAAAGAATATAAAAGGTAAGGTCTTTGACACAACTGGAGGACAAGTAGATACTCTTCCTACTCTGTCTTATTTGATGGGCATTGAGGATTCTGAGCTAGAGGAAGCAACAATAGGAAGAAATTTATTAAATACAAATAAGGATTTTGTTGTTACAGCCTTAGGTGAGCATAAAGGAAAAGCAGAACATCCTGAGGAGATAGAAAACAGAATAAAGTCTTTAGAAATAAGTGATAAAATAATTAATTCAAATTTATTTAAGATTGAAGACGAATAATACAAAACACCAATTAGTTAAAGGAGTATGCCTTTTGTCTAATTGGTGTTTTGTAAATTTTATAGCTTGTGGGTACAAGATATATAATTTTCAAATTCTTTAACAGTCATAGGTTTACCAAAGTAAAATCCCTGAATTTCGTCGCAGCCGTAATCCTTTAAAATAGTATACTGTTCGATATTTTCAACCCCTTCAGCTACAACTTTAATGGATAAATCGTGAGCTAGGGTAATAATACTCAAAACTATAGAAGCTTCTCTCATATCGTTATTGATGTCTTTTATAAAAGCTTTATCAATTTTCAAATAGGTAATGGGAAGCTGTTTTAGATAGGTTAATGAAGAATATCCAGTGCCGAAATCATCTAAAGCAACTTCAATACCCATAGAATTCAGTATTTTTATGGTATTGATAGTTTGATTTATATCTTTTAATGCAGTGCTTTCAGTAATCTCAAACTTAACTAAATAAGGTTCGATTTTATAATTTTGAAGAACAGTATCTATAAATTGAATTAGATTTTGCTGCTGAAATTGCAAAGGAGATAGATTTATAGAAACAGGTACAACCTTAATGTCATTATCAAGCCAGTACCTAATCTGTCTTATTGCTTTTTCTATAATCCTTTCACCTATATTTACAATTAATCCTGTATCCTCAGCGGTAGGGATGAATTCATTTGGATTGATAAATCCTTTTTCAGGGTGACACCATCTTATCAAAGCTTCGGTACCTACAACTTCTCCTGTTAAAACTGAAACTTGAGGTTGAAAAT
>NZ_CCXI01000053.1 GCF_000820705.1 Clostridium polynesiense
AATGTATATTAAATTCATCATTTTCCAGTGCTTTTATTAAATCCTTTTCAGATTGGAATTTTTCCAAAAGATTGTTTCTCATGGCTGAATTATATATAGCATAGGTGTTTTTTCCTCTGGATTTTGCTGTATACATCGCAAGATCTGCATTTTTTATTAGATCATGAGGGGTTGTACCGTGGATTGGGAATATAGAGATACCAATGCTCACTGAAATATAGAATTCATGGTTGTTAATATTCCAAGCTCTGCCTAGAGAATTAACGGTGGATTTACTTATTTCTGATATATTATCTTTTTCTGAATCAATCTTTTTAATGACTATAAATTCATCTCCGCCGAACCTTGCACAAAAAGAATCGTGAAACAAATCCTGAAGAAGATGAGATACTTCCTTCATTAATAAATCTCCGGAATCATGGCCTAAAGTGTCATTTACCGCTTTGAAATCATCTAAATCAATGAAAAATATGATGAAATTAGTATCGCTTTTTAATGAAAAATTAATAGTTTCATTTAATTTTTCATAAAGGCAGCTTCTGTTAGGAAGTCCTGTAATCTGGTCATAATGAGCGAGATTAAAAATCTTCTGTTCATTTAGCTTTCTTTCTGTGATATCTGTGATAGATCCTGCTATTCTAAGGGGATTACCTTCTTCATCCCAAATTCCTTTTCCACGAAAATATATCCATTTATAATCATCATTCTTATTTTTTAATCTGCATTCAACATCAAAGGTATCTATTTTACCTTGAAGATAGTCATTTAAATTGCTTATAAGAAAGTATCTATCCTCGGGATGTATAAATTCTTTCCATGCATTATTTGCGCTGTTAAATTTATTTTTATTAACACCTACTAGGGATTGTATTCTGGAAGATATTATAAGTTCGTTTTTAATTAAATCTAAATCCCAAATGCCATCCTGAGAACCATCTGAGGCAAGTCTATATCTTTCTTCGCTTATTCTAAGAGCGTTTTCTTTTAAGTTAATTTCTTCAATTTGCTTATGAAGCCTTTCTTTAGCTTTTTTTAGATTTTCATTAGATTGTTTCAGCCTGTTAATGCTTAAATATAAATATCTTTCCAATTTTGCAATAGCGATATAAAAGCCTGCAGCACTGACAATAATAAAAAATATACTTTCAATATAAATGTAAATATCTCTGTTTAAATCTTCCTTAACTAACAGCTTAATTATTGAATTAGCTGTAAAAATCCATATAAGTCCAAAAATAATGTAAGATGTAATGGTTAATATAGTTCTTATACTTTTAACAGGATATTTATTAATCTTATCAGAAGCGTCATCATGTTTTATCATAATATCCTCACCTTAATATTGAATTTATTTTTTCTCATATGAAAATAATAGCAAATTTTACTGTAAAAAGGAATAAGTAAGTGTACTATATGAGAAAATATTCCTCATTTGTGTAAAATTAATGATAAAAATAAAAAAAACAGTAACATTTTTAAAAATTGATTAATAAATTTTATTATAAATTGCTATAATACATAAAAATATGATAATATTTACTTATGATAATTATTATTAGTAGAAAATATTTGACTAATAGGAGGGCAATATGAGGATATTAGTAACAAACGATGATGGAATAGATGCTGAAGGAATTTCAGCTTTAGCAAAAGAACTAGAAAAAGAACATGAAGTAATTGTAGCCGCTCCTAGTGAGCAGCGAAGCGCATCAGGACATAGCATAACCATTCAAAGACCACTTTTGGTAAAGGAAGTTAAGATTCCTGGAGTAAAGTCAAAAGCGTACAGCGTCAGTGGAACTCCAGCGGATTGCGTAAGAGTAGCATTGGATAAGTTAACAGATGGTAAGGTTGATATGGTTGTATCAGGAATTAATTACGGAGTAAATTTAGGCACTGATGTACTATATTCCGGCACAGTATCTGCGGCTATAGAAGCTGCATTATATAATCTGCCTTCTATAGCTGTTTCTCAGCATATAGGAAGTGAATATTACGATTTTAATGTAGCAGCTAAGTATGCTGCTAAAATAGTTAAAATAGCTCATAAAAATGATTTAGAAGGAAAAACAGTATTGAACGTAAATATTCCTGGTGTGCCTGAAGATGAGATAAAAGGCATTAAAACCACTAAAGTAGGTGCGAAATCCTACACCAATCACTATGTGCCTCTAAGACAGGAAGATGGCGGAGTTATTTATGAACTAAGGGATGAATTAATAGACATCCATCATGAAGATAATGATACATTTTACTTAAATGATGGATATGTTACTATAAGCCCACTTCAGTATGATCTTACAAATTTTAATCTCATTAATGAAGTTACAAAATGGTTTTAAAATAACTAAAAGTGTAGTTAATGTAAAAAGCCTTT
>NZ_CCXI01000054.1 GCF_000820705.1 Clostridium polynesiense
GCTTTTTACATTTAAAATCAAATTATATTTGAGGTAGTTTCGGAATGTGAATTGTAGCTCTTATGGCTAAAGGTGGAGTTAATAGCAGGAGAATTTTAGTTTGAAGAATTTGACTATACATTCTATAATAGGGGATAATATTAAAAACCGGAAAGGAATGTGATAGTATGTCGGATAGAACCCCTAAGAATGGTGTAAACAGACTTATTCATGAAAAATCACCTTATCTGCTGCAGCATGCTTATAATCCTATTCAATGGTATCCTTGGTGTGATGAAGCTTTTGAAAAAGCAAAGCTTGAAGATAAACCTATATTTTTAAGTGTGGGGTACAGTACCTGTCATTGGTGTCATGTTATGGAGAAGGAGTCTTTTGAAGATCATGAGGTAGCAGATGTTCTTAATAAAAATTATATATCTATAAAGGTAGACCGTGAAGAAAGGCCGGATATAGATGAACTTTACATGAAATTCTGCATTGCTATGAGCGGCTCAGGAGGATGGCCTATGACAATAGTTATGACACCGGAGGGGAAACCTTTTTTTGCAGCAACATATATACCAAAAGAAGAAGGATACGGTATTAAAGGGTTGATTCAGCTGCTTAATGAGCTTACAGATTATTGGAGACATCAAAGAGATAGTGTAAAGGTGATTAGTGAAAATATATATTTAGAAGTGCTTAAAAATAAAGAATCTAAAAGTAATAAAATTTCTGAAAAGTCATTAGAAAATGCCGTTGATGATATAAGGGAGTATTTCGATAAAGAATATGGAGGCTTTGGTAGGAAACCGAAATTCCCTACACCACATGTAATTATTTTCTTATTGAAGTATTATAGCGTTAATAAATCAGAGCAATCATTAGAAATGGCTGAAACTACTTTAGTTAACATGTATAAAGGCGGGATATTCGACCACATAGGATATGGTTTTTCCAGATATTCAGTGGATAATAAATGGCTTATTCCACACTTTGAAAAGATGCTATATGACAATGCTCTGCTTCTTTATGCTTATTCTGAAGCGTTTTACTTAACTAAAAAGGACATATATAAGAAAGCTGCATACAGTATATACCAATATATCAGCAGAGAACTCACCTCAAATGAAGGTGGATTTTTCTGCGGTGAGGATGCTGACAGTGAAGGTGTTGAAGGAAAATTTTATTCCTTTACTCCGGAAGACATAATAAGTGTACTGGGAGAAAGAGAAGGGAATTTATATTGCAGCGTATATGGCATAACCACTGAAGGGAATTTTGAAGGCAAAAATATACCTAATTTGATAAATAAAGATATAAAGGACATAGAAAGAATTATAGCTGACACTGATGAGCTAAGAATTAAACTGTTCCAATATCGAGAAAAGAGGATTCACCCCTTTAAGGATGATAAAATACTCCTGAGCTGGAATGGATTAACCATTGCTGCATTAGCCCATGCCGCTGATATATTTACCGATGTAAACATGGAAAATGCGGCTATAAAAGGGTTTGAATTTATAGAAAATAATTTAATTGAAGAGGGAAGACTTAAAAGACGCTATAGAGCTGGTGAAACCGCTATAGATGGTTTCTTAGAGGATTATGCTTTTTACGTATTTTCATTATTGGAGCTTTATGATTTAACAAAAGAAAATAAATTTATAAATAAAGCTGAAGAATATATAGAAAGTATGATTGAACTATTTTTAGACCATAAGGAGCAGGGATTTTTTACAGCTGGAAGAGATTCTGCTAAATTAATCATAAACACTAAGGAAACCTATGACGGGGCAATTCCTAGCGGTAATTCCGCAGCTTTGTATGTAATTATAAGGTTCAATAAAATCAATAAAAAATATGATGCTCTTATAAATAGTCTTATTAAGTGTTATTCCGGTGATATAGATGAATATCCATTAGGACATACTATGTATCTTTGGGCTATGCTATTGAACAGCAATTAAAATCCAGTTATGAAAATTAAATATCTTTGTGACAGGTATAGCGCAAAATAAAAGTATATGTTACAATATAAACATAGTTAAATATTATTGGCGAGTTTTAGAGAGCCAGCACTTAAGCAGATGCTTATGGTGTGGCTCTTTTTTACTTTTTTTAATAAATAAGGAGGAGTATTTATGTATGATGTATTGGTTATAGGAGCAGGAGTGGTAGGAACTGCGGCAGCCAGAGAGTTATCCAGATATAACTTAAAACTATGCGTATTAGAAAAAAACTATGATGTTAATATGGGAACCTCAAAAGCTAACAGCGCTATTATACATGCAGGCTTCGATGCGAAACCTGGAAGCCTTAAAGCAAAGTTAAATGTTATGGGAAATCTGATGATGGATAAACTATCAGAAGAATTGGACTTCGAATTTCATAGAAACGGCTCTATGGTACTGTGTTTTGAGGAAGAAAACATACCTAAGCTGGAGGATTTAAGAATACAGGGAGAAAAGAACGGCGTTCCGGACTTGAGAATAATTTCCGGTGATGAGGCAAGAAGGAAGGAACCAACTTTAACTGATGATGTGAAGGCGGTGCTTTATGCTCCTACTGGAGGAATTGTATGTCCTTTTGGGATGAATCTGGCTTTTGCGGAAAATGCCTATGTTAATGGAGCGGAGTTTAAATTCAATTTTAATGTTAAAAGCATAAGGAAAGAAGATAATGCTTTTATAGTATCTGATGGAAGAGAAGAAATAAAGGGAAAATTTGTAGTAAATGCTGCAGGCGTTTATAGTGACGTTCTGAATAATATGGTGAGCAGCAGTAAGATTACAGTGAAACCACGAAAAGGAGAATACCTTCTCTTTGATAAAACCGCAGGAGAAAAGGTAAGAAGTACCATATTTCAACTTCCTACAAAGCTTGGAAAGGGAATTTTAGTCACTCCTACAGTACATGGAAATCTCCTTGTTGGACCCAATGCATTGGATATAGATGATAAGGAAGATGTAACAACAACAAAAGAGGGAATGTCAGAGGTCATAGAAAAAGCTGCCTTAAGTGTTAAGAATTTACCGATGAATATGGTTATTACTTCTTTTAGCGGATTAAGGGCAACAGGGAATTCTGGAGATTTTATTATTGGAGAAGCTGAAGATGCTCCTGGATTTATCAATGCAGCAGGAATAGAGTCGCCTGGATTATCGGCCTCCCCTGCAGTTGGTATTATGATAAAAGATATAATAGTTAATAAGCTGAATGCTGATAAGAAAGATAACTTTATTGAAAAGAGGAGAGGCATAATTAAATTCAGTGAATTAAGCAATGAAGAGAAGCAGGCTCTTATTGAAAAACAGCCTGAATACGGCAATATAATCTGCAGATGCGAGATGGTAACTGAAGGCGAAATTTTAGATGCTATAAGAAGACCCTTAGGAGCAAAGACCTTAGATGGAGTTAAGATAAGAACAAGAGCAGGTATGGGAAGGTGTCAGGCTGGTTTCTGCACTCCAAAGACTGTGGCGATAATTGCTAAAGAAATGAATATTTCTCCTTTAGAGGTTACAAAATTCGGAGAAGGTTCTAAGGTGTTAACTGGATTAAACAAAGAAAATATATAAAGGCGGGATAGTATGCAAAATTTTGATTTAGTGATAATCGGGGGAGGGCCTGCAGGATTAGCTGCTGCTATAAAGGCAAAGGAAGAAGGAGTAAACAGCATTTTAATCCTTGAAAGAGACGATCATTTAGGAGGAATACTTAATCAATGTATCCATAATGGATTTGGACTCCATACCTTCAAGGAAGAGCTCACAGGTCCTGAATATGCCCACAGATTTGTAGATAAAGTTAGGGAATTAAATATAGAGTATAAGCTTAATACCATGGTAATTGATTTAAATAAGGATAAGGAAATTACTGCAGTGAATTCTAAAGAAGGTGTATTGTCTATAAAGGCCAAAGCGGTAATTTTAGCTATGGGCTGCAGAGAAAGACCAAGGGGTGCTCTCACCATTCCAGGTAGCAGATGTACAGGTATATATACTGCAGGAACTGCTCAGCATTTTGTTAACATAGATGGTTATATGCCCGGTAAAAAGGTTGTGATTTTGGGGTCAGGTGATATAGGTCTCATAATGGCAAGAAGAATGACCTTTGAAGGAGCTGAAGTTAAAGCTGTTGTTGAATTAATGCCATACTCAGGAGGTTTAAATAGAAATATAGTGCAGTGTCTGGATGATTTCGATATACCTCTTATGCTGAGCCATACTGTAATTGAAATAAAGGGTAAGGAAAGGGTAGAAGGGGTAGTAATAGCTGAAGTTGACGATAAAAGGCAGGCTATTCCAGGAACCGAGGAGTACATCCAATGCGATACTTTACTGCTATCAGTAGGGCTTATTCCTGAAAATGATATTTCTAGAAAAGCAGACATTAACTTAAATAAAGTAACCGGTGGACCTATAGTAAATCAAAATTTAACTACCAGTATTCCA
>NZ_CCXI01000055.1 GCF_000820705.1 Clostridium polynesiense
GGTAATGTATTGCATGTACATGACTTAGTGGATTATGTTACTCAAGAATCCTATACAGCAGGAAAAAATGCTGCTGAATATATAAAGGGAAGGCAGGGAAAAGAGAAAAATATATCTATAGGTACAGGAAAAGGTGTAAGGTATACGGTTCCTTACTATCTGGATAGTAACGATTTAGACAGAGATATATTAGTAAGATTCAGGGTAGATAATGTTTATAAGAACTGTTATTTAGACTTGAAAATCAATGGAAGGATAATCAGCCACATAAGGAAAAGGGTTATGACTCCTGGAGAAATGGAAGAAATTACAATCAAAAGCAAAAATTTAAATGAAGAAGAACTTAAAGAAATATGCATCGAGATAAAGGGGGAGTAATCTATGGAAATAAAGGAGTTAGTATGTATAAGGTGTCCCTTAGGATGTAATCTGCAGGTTACTATAGATGATGGTAAAGCCACCAAGGTTACAGGGAATAGTTGTAAAAGGGGAGAGGAATACGGCATAAAAGAGTGTGCAAATCCTACCAGAATTGTAACCAGTATTATTCCCGTAGAAAATGGCGATGTTAATATGCTTCCAATAAAGACAAAAGGTGATGTGCCTAAGGAACTTATATTCCAGTGCCTAAAGGAGCTGAAAGGGATAAAGATAAATGCTCCTGTAAAGATAGGAGATATAATTGTAAAAAATATAGCAGGCACCGGAGTTGATATGGTAGCCACAAGGGAAATTAACAGAATATAAACTTGACTGAAGCTTCCTGATAAAGCAAAATATATTTATTATGCTTTATCAGGAAGTTAATTATTTATAATAACTTATATAAAAAGCAATAATAATACTAAAGATTAGTTATTATTAAATATGAGGTGTACTTAATTATGAAGCTTGATAGAAACTTCTATAAAAGAGATTCATTAATTGTTGCTAAGGAACTTTTAGGCTGCATTCTTGTGCATTCAGTTAATGGAAAAGTAATAACGGGAAAAATAGTAGAAACTGAAGCTTACAGAGGACCTGAAGATAAAGCAGCACACTCTTACAACAACAGAAGAACTGAAAGAACAGAAGTAATGTTTGGTGAAGCTGGGAGGTCATATGTTTACTTTATTTACGGAATTCACAACTGCATGAACGTAGTATGCGGGGAGGTAGGACTGCCCCATGCGGTGCTCATCAGGGCTTTAGAACCTTTAAAAGGTATAGAGTATATGAGTCTTAATAGATATAACTCGTCCTCAGGAGATATTTCTAAAAAAAAGCAGATAAATTTATGTAACGGACCGGGGAAACTATGCAAAGCTCTCGAAATAGATAGAAGTTTAAATGGAGTTGATTTATGTGGTGATGTGCTGTTTATAACCAAAGGAGAATTGGTATCTGAAGAAGATATAAAGGCATCGAAGAGAGTTGGTATTGACTATGCAGAGGAAGCAAAGGATTATCTATGGAGATTTTATATAAAAGATAATAAATATATATCAAAAAGTAAGCCTGCATTAATGCAGGCTTACTTTTTGATAATTATAAACTTATTCTTGACCTTCACCTTCTCCTTCTTCTGCAGGAGGAGTATCTGTATTGCCAGGATTAGGAGGCTGACCTCCGCTTCCTGGACCTGGAGGTGGAGGAGTAGCTCCTCCTGGAGGTGGTGTCACAGGTGTTGATGGCGCCGGTGTGGGTGTTGGTATCACCGGTGCAGGTAATGTATCGTCTTTTTCTGTAGGCAGTACATACTGCTGATCGCCTAAGGTTTTAGAAGGCTTATAATCTCTCTTAATAAACACTTTTTTAGCTCTTAAATGCGATGGAGTATTTTCCGTTGCAAGCTTATTATTTGAAGTATTTACCTCTGCTTCTACGTGAACATCGCATAGAGAGGTTGGAACAGTACCTTCTATGAAGTAATCTGTAACAACGCTGCTGCTTCCATTGTGGCCTATTTTGCACAGTTCAGTAGGCAGAAGACCAGATACATTACATACCGATGCTTTAACCAATCCGCTTGGTGGCTTTATATCTTCCGTTGATAAGCCCTCATGAGCTTTTTTCATAATCTGACCCCATACATATGCAGGAGCATTACTGTTTAAAGTACGACCTGATGAACTTTTAATTGTTTCAGGTTTATCAGAACCAATCCATACAGCAGCGGAAAGGTGAGGAGTTAAACCTGAAAACCACAGGTTCTTACTTTCTCCGGAAGTACCGGTTTTACCGGCTACAGGCATAGAACCAAAAGGTGCTCTTGTAGCAGAAAATTTTATAGGTCCTTTAAGCATATCATACATTATATATGCTGTCTGAGGAGATATAACCGGTCTCTGCTGAGGTGTTCCTTCTAATAGAACCTTGCCGTATTTATCTACAACCTTGGTATACATAACAGGTTCGGTATAAATACCATTGTTACCGAAGGTTCCAAAGGCAGCAGCCATATGATAGGTATTGGTTCCATAAAACTCTCCTAACGCTAAGGGTGCCAGTTGTTCTTTTTCTTCTGGTTTACTGCTAAAGTCAATTCCGAATTTTTCTGCATAGGCAGATCCGGTTTTAACTCCCATTTCATGCTCCATTTTTATAGCTACAAGGTTTATGGAGTATTTTAAAGCTTCTCTTACGGTAACATAACCACGATATTTTCTGTTGTCGTTCTGTGGATCGCTAGGAAAGGCCTTAGCTGCAGAACCGGTTAATGGACTGTCCTCGAAAACTGAACCAGCTGTAGCAAACTTCGTATCTATAGCCGGAGCATATACTGTCAAAGGTTTTAGAGCTGATCCAGCAGGTCTAGGAAATTTCTTTAGGTCTGCCGCCCTGTTATATGATCCTGGAGGCTGATTTCCACGACCTCCTACTATTGCCTTTACCTGACCGGTTCTATAATCCATTACCACTGCAGAAGCCTGAGGCTGAATTATATTATTTTTATCCACATAGGATTTTACTCCTAAAATCTTATCGTCATTGATAACTGCTTGGGTATGTTCCTGAAGCTCTTTATTCATTGTGGTGTAAATCTGTAAGCCTCCGTTTAAAAGCATTTTATCAACTTCTGCATCAGTGTATTTATATTTATCTTTTAAATGTGATTTCACCTGCTTTATAACCGGTCTTGAAAACCATTCAAAATTAAGCTTATTTGGATTCTCTGATTTTCTCTGAGCTATAGTATCTGCAAATTTCTTCTGAAAAGTACCATCATTAATAGCATTTATAGAAGTATCATATTCTTCGGCACTTATCTTCCCATTTTCCTTCATCTTACCTAAAACAGTTTTTGTTCTGTTTAAGTATGGGGTAGGATTTTTCTGTGACCTTTCTGTAAGTGCATTGTATAAATCGGTACTTTGGGTCACACCTGCTATATAGGCACATTCCAGAAGATCCAGTTTATCTACACTTTTATTGAAATAGTACTGAGAAGCTGCTTCTACACCGTAGGTTGTACTGCCAAGGGGGATTGTGTTCAAGTAAGCTTGCAGAATCTGATCCTTTGAAAGCATTTTTTCAAGCTTAAGAGCTAAATACATCTCCTGTACTTTCCTTGTTATACTTACCTTGTCAGTTAAAATAGTATTCTTTAATAACTGCTGAGTGATTGTTGATGCACCATGAAGTCCTGATTCCCTAGTGATAATTTTTTTTATATCTACATATAGAGCACCTAAAATCCTTCGCGGATCTACTCCGTTATGGCTTCTAAATCTCTCATCTTCAATACTTATAAAAGCTTCTTGAAGATTTTTTGGGATTTTGCTTATTGGCACTACATCTCTTTTAACATCTGTAGGTACATCATCAATGTATTCCCCTTTATCGTCGTATATCTTTGATATCTGTTCTAAATTTAGAATTTCTTTGACATCAAGAGGAGGAGCTGATTTAACCACAGCATAAATAAAGCCTCCACCACCTACAGCAGCAGTTAAAGTTAAGAATAATATAATTAAGGCAATAACTTTGAAAATTCTGCCGGCTTTTCGGTTCTTTTTCTTTTTTGTCTTCTTTTTTTCTCCCATGTTTTCCTCCTTATCATAGTTAAATATGTACAGCAAAAAAAAGAAATTCTAGGTTTTAAAAATAATATAACTTATTATAGCATATTAATAAATTGATTACACTAGTAAGTTGATTTGCGAGGGGATTGTAATTGAAGTATAGAAGAAAAATAAATAAAAACAGGGTAAAGTCTGAGATATTTTTTGCTTTTTCAGTGGTGTTTTTGGTATTCAGCTTATTTATATATTTCTTTGACAGGATAATAATGCCAACGGTAATTATTGTTGCAGAAAGTGAAATGAAGTCTAAGGCAAGCGAGATTTTTAATGAGAATGCTGCTGCAGTATATAATGAAGGCTTCAACTACGATGAATTTATAACTGTAGAAAAGGATGAAGAAGGGTATATCACTATGGTGAGAACCAATACTATGAAGATGAATAATTTATCCACATCCATAGCGTTAAAGTCTCAACAGGACATGAAGAATATAGGAAGCGTAGGGATAAAGTTTCCATTAGGATATATAACAAAGAATAATATAATGTCTTATTGGGGGCCGAAGATTACTGTGAAGATGGAGCCTATAGGTCATATAAAAACCTCTTATAATTCCAAATTTGAAACTGCAGGGATAAATCAAACAAGACATAAAATATACTTAAATATGATTTCAAACATAAGAATTATAATCCCTTTAAAAAGTAAAGAAGTGGAACTAAAGACGGAAATACCCCTGGTAGAAACCATAATAGTGGGAAAGGTGCCCAGAACCAGTATTAATTTTGAAAGAGAATAAAAAATAACTCTGGAATACCAGAGTTATTTTTCCCAATTAAATACATAGGGTACATTTCTGTAATGATCACCGTAATTTAAGCCGTATCCTACCACAAAAACATCATCTATTTCAAAACAGCAGTAATCAGGCTTCAAATCTAGTTTTCTTCTGGAAGGCTTATCTAAAAGAACACAGGATTTAACGGAAGATGCTCCTCTTTCTTTTACGTAGTTAATTACAAAGTTCATGGTAATTCCAGAATCTATAATATCATCTACTACTAATACATCATAGCCTGTTATATCATCAGGAATATCATTTAAAACTTTAACTATTCCGGAGCTTTCTTCGTTATGACCATAGCTTGAAGTTGTCATAAATCCGATTTTTAGCTTTTCATCGATTTCACGAACTAAGTCAGCGGTAAATATAAAGCTTCCCCTAAGCAGTGAAAGCACATAAAGCTTTTTACCTTTATAATCTTTTGTGATTTCCTTAGCTACAATCTTTATCCTTTCCTTTATTGAACTTTCATCAATTAAAACATTTCTTTTATTTTCGTCCATGATAATCCTCCAAACCTAAGTAACATATTTACAACATTAGACTAATAGTATAAAATTATATGAAAGTTGTCAAGAAGTCAATTAAATGGGTCTAAAATAGGAATAAATGAGGTGATTGAGTGATTAATGGAAATGTAGAAGGAGTACGAAAAAGTCAGCTACAGCTCCTTGAAAATATATATGACATTAAGGTTCCAAGATACAGCTTAGCCACAGAAGAAATGATTAATTTAATGGTTCAGGTCACATCTAATATTGATAGAGAGGTCAGCATTACTATAGATAGAAAAGGAAACGTAGTTAGTGTTTCTGTGGGAGACAGCTCTATGGTAGAAATTCCTATAATGGATATATCTGAAAGGAAGTTGTCTGGAGTAAGGATAATCCATACTCATCCCAATGGTAATTCAAGGCTTTCTGCTCTCGACGTTTCAGCTCTTATAAAATTGAAGCTTGACTGTATATCAGCGGTTGGTGTATATGATGGTTCCATTACTGATTTATCCATAGGATTCTGCTCTATAGAAGAGGATAAACTTGCAGCGGATTCATTAAACAATTTAACTCTAGAAAAAGCTCTTATGTTAAATGTACTAGATAAGATTGAATATACAGAAAAAATAATAAAAAACTCCGATATAACAGAAGATTACAGCGAAAAGGCTATAATAGTGGGCTGTGACAGCGAAGAAAGCCTTGAAGAACTGGCTGAACTTGCCAGAGCCTGCGATATTCCTGTAGTTTACAGCGTTTTTCAAAATAGAAGTAAAATAGATGCTGCTTATTACATAGGAAGGGGAAAAGTTGAAGAAATCGCACTTCTACGACAGGCATACAGAAGTAATGTTATGATTTTTGATGATGAGCTTGCTGGATCTCAGGTAAGAAATTTAGAAGATGCCATAGGGATTAAAGTCATAGACAGAACCACCCTTATATTAGAAATATTTGCAAGAAGGGCCAAGACCAGAGAAGCAAAGATTCAGGTAGAGCTAGCTCAGCTTAAATATAGACTGACAAGACTTGCAGGTTTAGGAACCGTTCTTTCTAGAACCGGGGGAGGAATAGGAACCAGAGGTCCGGGAGAAAAAAAGCTGGAAACAGACAGAAGGCATATAAAAGAAAAAATATATGATTTATCAAATGAATTGGAAAAAATAAAAAAAGTAAGAGAAATTCAGAGAGAAAAAAGAGGTAAACAAAACATTCCTCAAATTTCATTGGTAGGTTATACAAATGCAGGGAAATCTACTTTAAGGAATGCTTTAGTAGATGAGGCTGCCTCTAAGGAAATGCACAGCAAAGATAAGGTTTTTGAAGCTGATATGCTTTTTGCTACCTTGGATACCACCACCAGAGCGATAAACTTAGAAGATAACAGAGTGGTTACTGTAACTGATACCGTTGGGTTTGTAAGAAAACTCCCTCATGACTTGGTTGAGGCTTTTAAGTCAACCTTAGAAGAGGTAATTTATTCTGATTTGCTCTTACATGTAGTGGATGCTTCATCCGAAGATGCTTTAGATCAAATTGATGCGGTGGAAAATGTGCTTTTTGAGCTTGGAGCCTTAAACAAACCCACCCTTATAGTTCTTAATAAAATAGATATAGCGTCAGAGGATAACCTAAATGAGATTAAGCTGAAGTTAGCTAATAAAAAGTATATTGAAGTATCTGCAAAAAACAGCATTAATTTAAGTGGCTTATTAAGGAATATAGCAGAGATTCTGCCTCAAACTTTGAAAACTGCAGAATTTTTAATTCCATATACAGAACAGCATGTAACTGCATATATCCACAGAAACGGAAGGGTCATGAAGGAAGAGTTTAAAGAAGATGGAACCTTTATTGAAGCTCAGGTGGATGAAGAGGTTTATAATAAATGTAAAAAATATATATATGGTTAATATAGATTATCTTATACTGTATAATTAATATTACATATCGCCAAAATAAATTCAGAGGCGATATATATGGATAAAATATGCCCTATCTGCAATAAACTATATGAATTTAAAATCCCATGTCCTGTATGCGGGAAAATAATGTGGGAAAAGGGAAGAAATGAGGAATATTTAGATGATTATACAGCAAACATGGCAATAAGAAGCCAAAGCGGATGTAATCATATATTTTATTGCAGCCGCTGCGGTAAAATGGAAAGTATTTGTATAAACAACGTGATTATGTAATAATTTAATTATTACATAATCACGTTGTTTGGATGATGGGGGGGATATTATGCATAACATTATTGTTAAATACCAAAAGGCATACAATACTACTATTGAAGAATTGAAAAAAAGCAAAAATATACTGGCTGCCATGGTTTTTGGAAGTATGGTAAGTGGAGACTTGTGGGAAGAATCAGATATAGATCTCTTTGTAATTAAAGACGATAACTGCGAAGAAATAAAAAATATATACACTGATTATAACGGAGTACCTGTCCACATAAAGCTTTTATCTAAAGGGCATTTTATAAAGCTCTATGAAAGCAGTATCAAAGGAGGAATGCTTCACAGGTTATTTTCCTCATCTAAGCTGTGCTTTTCAAAAGATGCAGACATAACTAACATTTATAACAGAGGCAGATATGTGGCTGATCTGGACAGAGAGAGATGGAGCATAGTGTATCTGGGACAGCTTCTTAAAAATTTAGGAGTATGTAAAAAATATATTTATAACGAAAAAATATATACTTCCTATGCTCTAGCTATAAAATGCATAGAGGATTTTGCTAATTTATACGTAAATGATTCTGGATACATGATAAGCAAAGATACCATATCTCTTGCTATGAATTTAAACAGTGAATTTAGATTTCATGTAGACAGGATATTTTTTAACAGCGGCAAAAATCCTGAAGACATTAATAATTTAATATTATTTATCGAAGAAAATCTAAAATCCCTTGTAAAAAATACCTCATCCCTGATTTTGAATTTTTTAAAAGTAAAAGATAAGGTATTAAGTGCAGAGGATATTAAAAATGATAAACTATTTCAGGGGTATGACATAAATATGGAGGAGATACTCCATGAATTATGGGAAAATGGTTATATTAAGAAGCAGTTTAGAGACTATAAAACCGAAGATGGCTGTGTTATATTAAAAGAGAATGTTTATTATATTTAATACCCTTTAATGGGTATTTTTTATATTTAAAGGAGGTAGAACTGTGGGTTACAAGACTATTAGAAAAGAAGCGTCAGATGAATTTGAAGAGAAAAAATCTACCTTTATAGGACATGTTAAGAGAGTGAGCTCTGAGGAGGAAGCAAGAGAGTTTATAAATAAGATAAAGACCTTGCACAGAGAAGCCAGACACAACGTATATGCTTATGTTATCGGAGAAAATCAGGGAATCCAAAGATACAGTGACGATGGTGAACCCCAGGGTACCGGAGGAATTCCTATATTAGAGGTGATCAAGAAAAGTGGAATAACTGATACTGTAATAGTAGTAACCAGATATTTTGGAGGTATTTTACTGGGGGCTGGAGGTCTCACCAGAGCATATATTAAAGGTGCAAGCATTGCGGTAAAGGCAGGAGGAATAGTTGATAAAGTTCACGCTTCAGAATTAAAGGTGGATATACAATATGATCTTCTTGGAAAAATTCAATATGAAGCCGAGGAGAAGGGGTGGTTTATAAAAGATATAGACTACAGCGATATGGTATCTTTAACATTTATTGCAGAAGAAAACTATATAGAGGAGCTTAGAAATTCATCATCAATATAACCAGCGGAAGAGCAGAGATTGAGATAGAATCTCCTGAGGTGTTCTTTAAGGAAGGAAATGCTTACTATAAAGAGATATAGTATTTAAAGCCTCAGTTGATGAAGTGGTAAGGCATATGTTATAATGTCTATGTTTTTTATAATATTAAATTTATTTAATAATTTTTAATTTTATATGGCTAGGAGGATTAGTATGTCAGGGCATTCAAAATGGCATAATATACAAGCAAAAAAAGGTAAAGCAGATGCAAAAAGAGGTAAAGTATTTACAAAGATAGGTAAAGAGCTTATGGTGGCTGTTAAGAACGGCGGACCTAACGAGGATGCAAATTCTAAGCTTAGAGATGTAATTGCAAAAGCAAAGGCTGCAAATATGCCTTCTGATAATATTCAAAGAGCTATTAAAAAAGCAGCAGGAGAGTTAGATGCTGTAAACTATGAGGATATAGTATATGAAGGATATGGTCCTTCTGGAATTGCTCTAATAGTTGAAACATTAACGGACAATAAGAACAGGACAGCAGGAAACGTAAGGCATGCCTTTACAAAGCATGGAGGTAATATGGGAGCTACAGGCTGCGTAAGCTTTATGTTCCAAAGGAAAGGACAGATCGTCATAGAAAAAAATGACGAAATGGATGAAGATGAAATGATGATGATGGCATTGGAAGCAGGGGCTGAAGATTTTACTTCTGAAGATGAGGTATACGTAATAACTACCACTCCGGAGGATTTTGGCTCTGTGAGAGAAGCTTTAGAAACTAACGGTATAGAATTTTTGGAGGCAGAGGTTAAATTGGTTCCTGATACCTATACTGCTATAGATGAAGCTACAGCTACAAGCTTCCAAAAAATGCTTGATGTGTTAGAAGATGATGACGACGTTCAGAACATATATCATAATGCTGATTTCCCAGAGGGATGGGACGAATAAAATATTATCTTCTTGACATTTTATATAATAATATATTGTTATAAAATAATAAACATCCCTTCTTTGTACTATATAGATATATACTATTGAAGAGGTGTTTATTATATAATTTATAATTATTTGATATTTTAAATTTAAAATTTACTCTATGAGATTGTAGAAAATATATTATTATACAAATATAATTTTAAAAACATAAGAAATTTTTAAATTATAGCAAGATTTATTAATGATGTTGTATAGTTTGTAAAAATGTGGACATAATCCCAATAGGGAGTGATGTCGCGTGAAAAAAAATATAGTTATAATAACAATTTCTGTAATAACTGCGGTAATAGTATTGTTTTCCGGAACCTATTATCTTTCAAAAAATAAGTTTTTAAAGGAAGACGAGGGGGATAAACAAAGCACTTTTTCATCTGGAGCAGATGTTTCAGAAGATATTAATATAATATTGAAGTCCAAGGATGAAAAAAACGGAGAATTTACAGAATACAAAGCCTATAATTTTAAAGATTTTAAAAAGACCTTAAATTATACAGGTAAAGCTGATAAAGATACTGTAGTTAAGTTTATGAAGGACAGGAGCTATAATTTAGAGTCTATAAACACCAAGGAAATGGTGTTTATTAAGACTTCTCCAAAAGGGCTTATTAAGGATAAGTATTATTTGGGAATAACTCAGGATGGATTTATATGCATTTATAAGTGCCTTGAAAATGGAGAGCTTATAATAGAAAATAAAAACAGTGATATAAGCAGAAGAAGGGCAGAGGTACTTCAGGATTTTGAAAAAAACAAAATCAAAAATCATGAGTTTATGTTTAACACAAGAGATGAGGCTCTGGATGCCTTAAGTGAATATGACTCTTAGTCTTGTATGGAAGACTTTATGAAAAACAATTCGTAAAGTCTTTTTATTTTATCATTTTTTGTGAATTATTGATAATTTCAGCTATAAATGCTAAAGTATAATATGTATTTTTATGAGAATAAATTTTGAGGTGATTTTAGTGTATGACTACATAAAAGGGACTTATATGGGAATTAATAAGGAATACATAGTGGTAGAAAATAACGGCATTGGATATAAAATATTTGTTTCAGGAAGCACTATATCTGAACTTCCAAAAGTTAAAGAAAATGTTCAGATTTATATTGAACAGATGGTGAGGGAAGATTTTATAGGGTTATATGGCTTTTTGAGCAAGGAAGAAAGAGAAATGTTTAATTTATTATTAACCATAAATGGAGTAGGGGCTAAAGCTGCTTTATCTCTTCTATCAATATCCTCTGTGCAAAATCTTAAATATGCAGTGTTAATCGGAGATGAAAAGACTCTTACAAGAGCACCGGGAATAGGTAAAAAAATCGCACAGAGAATTATTTTAGAGCTTAAAGACAAGCTTAAAGGGGAAAATCTTTCGGAAATCTTTCAAGAAGATGAAGGAAAGTCACTATTGGGAAACAATATTTCAGAAGCCCTTCAAGCTCTGCTTGCTCTGGGGTATACTGAAAGAGAGGCTAACAAAGCTCTTGAAAAGGTAAATAAAAGTGAAACTTTAGAAAACATCATAAAGGAAGCACTTAAAATACTAATGGGTTAGGGGTGATAAATATGGAGGATAGATTAATTACAACTTCCACCCTGGGAGAAGATTTTAACTCTGAATACAGCTTAAGACCACAAAGAATTAATGAATATATTGGACAGGATAAAGTAAAAGAAAGGCTGAATATATTTATAAAAGCTGCAAAAATGAGAAATGAAGCGCTGGATCATGTTATTTTGTATGGACCTCCTGGGCTTGGAAAAACCACTCTTGCAAATATTATAGCCAGAGAAATGAAAGGCAGCTTAAAGATAACATCAGGTCCGGCTATTGAAAGAGCCGGAGATTTAGCGGCAATATTAACTACTTTAAAAGATAATGACGTTTTGTTTATTGATGAAATACACAGGTTAAATAGAAGTGTGGAGGAAATTTTGTATCCAGCTATGGAGGATTATGCTCTTGATATAGTATTGGGTAAGGGAGCCTCTGCTAAATCCATAAGGTTAGATTTAGCTAAATTTACACTTATAGGAGCAACCACCAGAATTGGTATGCTTACCTCTCCTTTAAGGGATAGGTTTGGAGTTTTATGTTCCATGGAATACTATGATGATAATCAGCTGAAAGAAATAATAGTTAGATCTGCAGGAATATTAGGCTGCAGCATCGATACTAAAGGTGCAGTTGAAATAGCTAAAAGATCCAGAGGAACACCTAGAGTGGCAAACAGATTGCTGAAAAGGGTAAGGGATTACTCTGAGGTAATGGGGAATTCAACCATTGACGGCGAAACTGCAAAAAAAGCTTTAGAACTACTGGAGGTAGATAATGAAGGCTTTGACAGAATAGATAACAAAATATTGGAAGCTATAGTGGATAACTTTAATGGAGGACCAGTAGGAATTGAAACTTTAGCTTATTTTATAGGAGAAGAATTAGATACGGTGCAGGATGTATATGAGCCTTATCTGCTTCAAAGAGGATTTATTATAAGAACCCCAAGAGGAAGGGTAGCTACAGATAAATCTTACACCCATTTGAAGAGGGTGAAGCCTCAGAAGGATGAAAAACAGATAGGATTATTTGATGACTATGACAATACAAAAGAAGGTGTTTAATTTTGAAGGTTAGCGATTTTAGTTTTGATTTGCCTGAAGAACTTATAGCTCAACATCCCTTAAAGGAAAGAGATGCGTCAAGGCTTATGGTTTTAGATAAGTATAAGGAGAGTGTTGAACACAAGATTTTTAGGGATATTATTGACTATTTAAATGAGGGAGATACATTAGTTCTCAATGACACTAGGGTTTTACCGGCCAGACTTATAGGAGAAAAAGTTAGCTCCGGTGGTAAAATTGAATTCTTACTTTTAAAAAGGTTATCCCAAAATCAGTGGGAATGTTTATCAAAACCTGGTAAAAGGGCAAAACCAGGAGCAGAATTTCTTTTTGGAGATGGTAAGCTAAAGGCAGAGGTAATAGAAGTTTTAGAAAATGGCAATAGAATTATTGATTTTAAATATTCAGGTGTATTTGAGCAGATATTGGATGAGCTTGGGGAAATGCCCCTTCCTCCATATATTCATGAAACTTTGGAGGACAGAGAACGCTACCAAACGGTTTACTCCAGGGAAGAGGGCTCAGCGGCAGCTCCTACTGCAGGACTACATTTCACCAGAGAGCTTTTGGATAAGATTAAAGATAAAAAGGTTAATATAGCATATATAACTCTGCACGTTGGTCTTGGTACTTTCAGACCAGTTAAAGTTAATACCATTGAAGACCATGAAATGCATTCCGAGTTTTATATTATGAATCGGGAAACTGCAGATATAATAAATGAAACAAAAAGAAGAGGAAACAGAGTTATTGCTGTTGGAACTACTTCCTGCCGTACTTTGGAAACTATAGGAGACACAAATTCTACTGTAAGGGAGCAGAGCGGTTGGACAGATATTTTTATATATCCTGGATATAAATTTAAAATTGTTGATGCACTAATCACTAATTTTCATCTTCCTGAATCCACTCTTATTATGCTTGTAAGCGCTCTTGCCGGCAGGGAGAACATCATAAATGCCTACAATATAGCAATAAGAGAAAAATATAGGTTTTTCAGTTTTGGAGATGCTATGTTTATAAAATAATAGGAAGGGGTAAAATATGTATAGGCTTATAAAAAAGAAAAACAATGTAAGACGGGGAGAGTTTTATACCCCTCATGGTGTAATACAGACACCTGTATTTATGAACGTGGGAACTTTAGCCGCCATTAAAGGCGCAGTATCCTCAATGGATTTAAAAGAGATTGGATGTCAGGTTGAGCTTTCAAATACATACCACCTTCATCTGAGACCGGGAGATGAAGTTGTTAGAAAAATGGGAGGACTCCATAAATTTATGAATTGGGATAGACCCATACTTACAGACTCTGGCGGCTTCCAGGTATTTTCACTTGCTAAGCTCAGAGAAATTAAAGAAGAAGGGGTATACTTTAATTCACATATAGACGGCAGAAGGATATTTATGGGACCCGAAGAATCTATGAGGATACAAAGCAATCTTGGTTCCACTATAGCCATGGCATTTGATGAATGTATCCCAAATCCTTCCACCAGGGATTATGTTATAAAATCCGTGGAAAGAACCACAAGATGGCTGGAAAGATGCCAAGCTGAAATGAAAAGGTTAAATTCCCTTCCTGATACGGTTAATAACAAACAGATGCTTTTTGGAATAAATCAGGGAGGTACTTATGATGATATTAGAATAAAGCATGCCCAAACTATTTCTAAAATGGATTTAGACGGATATGCCATTGGTGGTCTTGCAGTAGGAGAAACCCATGAAGAAATGTACAGAATCATTTCCGCTGTTGTTCCACACCTTCCTCAGGATAAGCCTATTTATTTAATGGGGGTTGGTCTTCCAAGTAATATTTTAGAAGCTGTTGAAAGAGGAGTTGACTTTTTTGACTGTGTACTTCCTGCAAGAAATGGAAGGCATGGACATGTGTTTACCTCTGATGGAAAAATTAATATTATGAATGCAAAATTTGAGGTTGACAGTAGACCTATAGATGAAGGATGTACCTGTCCTGCTTGTAGGAATTATACCAGAGCATATATAAGACACTTGTTTAAAGCTAAGGAGATGCTGGCGATGCGTCTATGCGTATTGCATAATTTGCATTTTTATAATACACTTATGTCAGAAGTAAGAAATGCCATTGATGGGGATTACTTTGAAGAATTTAAAAAAGAAAAGCTTGAAGCCTGGGGTGGCAGAGCTTAAATCAAATTGACGAGGAGGAATTAATATGCCTACAGCTTTAGGAGGATTTTTGCCTCTAATTGCAATGCTAGTTGTATTCTACTTATTTCTTATTATCCCAGAGAATAAAAGAAAGAAAAAGTACAATCAAATGATCAATGATTTAAAGGTTAACGATGAGATTATCTCCCGCGGAGGTATTATGGGGAAAATTGTAAACATTCAAGATTCCTTTATTATATTGGAAAGCGGACCTGACAGATCTAGAATAAAGCTAAGCAAGCAAGGAATTGCAAATGTTATAGAAAAAGAAGAAACTGAAAAATAGTAATATTACGCCTCCTATTTACATATGTAATAGTAAATAGGGGGTGTTTTATTGGAGAGAAGTGAATATATAAAAAAAATAATTAAAGGTGTATTATTTTCATTAATAATCACTATTATATTGGTTTTTATACTCAGTGTTAT
>NZ_CCXI01000056.1 GCF_000820705.1 Clostridium polynesiense
CCATAAGGGATGTATACAGAGCAATTCTTGCGGTAATAGTGGGAGCGTTATCAGGAATGCTGGGAGTGAATATTTAAAAAGTATTTCCAGGTTAAAATAGTTATGCTATAATAATCTAGTACAGTATTAGAATGGGGGTATTTTAATGAAGCATATTAGAACTATAAACAAAAACAACATTAAAAACAGCTTAAAAAAACCAGGATGTAAAGAATGCGCTAACTCATGCCAGTCAGCTTGCAAGACTTCTTGTACAGTTGCTAATTTAGCTTGTGAAAACTAAAAAATACCTTATGGGGGGCAGTAACTAATCTGTTACTGCCTTGTATTTGGTTGAGGGGGAAAAAAATGATGTCGTTAATCCATAAATTCACTCAAGATGAGAAATATTATATAATTGATGTAAATTCAGGCTCAGTTCACTTAGTTGATGAACTAGTTTATGATCTTATAGATGAAGATAGTCTTAAAAGCCTTGAAGAATTAAAAAGCAGATTGCAAAATAAATACAGCTCCGCTGAAATAGAAGAAGGATATAGTGATATTAAAGAGCTTATTAATGAAGGAATGCTGTATTCCATGGATTTATATGAGAATATAGCTATTAATGACAATTCACCATCCTATATAAAAGCCCTTTGCTTAAATATTGTCCATGACTGTAATTTAAGATGTAAATACTGCTTTGCTGATGAAGGAGAGTATAAAGGCTGCAGAAAACCAATGCCCCCTGAAATAGGTAAAAGGGCAATTGATTGGGTTATTAAAAAAAGCGGTCCTAGGAAGAATATCGAGGTTGATCTCTTTGGAGGAGAGCCTTTAATGGTATTCGATACATTAAAGGAAATAGTGGATTATGCAAGAGAGCAGGAAGTTTTATTTAATAAAAATATTAGATTTACTATGACCACCAACGCAACTCTTTTTAACGATGAAATAATGGAATATGTTGATAAAAATCTGGGAAATATAGTATTATCAATAGATGGAAGAAAATCAGTTAACGATAAGGTAAGAGTTAAAGTAGACGGCAGCGGAAGTTACGATAAAGTACTTCCTAAGATAAAATCCATGGTTAAACTCAGGGATCCAGAAAAGCAATATTATGTTAGAGGAACCTTTACAAGAAATAATATAGATTTCTTTGAAGATGTTATTGCTTTAGCTGATGAAGGTTTTAAAGAAATATCAGTGGAACCAGTGGTTTTACCTGACGAACATGAATTGTCAATTAGAAAGGAAGATCTTCCTACTATATTCACACAGTATGATAAGCTATATAAAGAAATGCTCAAAAGGCATAAAGAAGATAACGAATTTAAATTCTATCATTTCAATATAGATTTAAATGGAGGACCATGTATATATAAAAGGATTTCAGGCTGCGGCGCAGGACATGAATATGTTGCCATTACACCGGATGGAGATATATATCCCTGTCACCAATTTGTAGGAAATACAGATTTCCTTTTAGGAAATATAATGGATAAAGAGGATATAAATACGGAAATTCCTAATACCTTTAAAAATGCTCACATATACAATAAGCCAAAGTGCAGAGAATGCTGGGCACGATTTTACTGCAGTGGAGGGTGTCAAGCTAATAATTTTAATTTTAATGGAGATATTCACATTCCATATGAAATAGGTTGCGAAATGCAGAAAAAACGTATTGAATGCGCTATTGCGTTAAAAGCACAAACCATGGAATAATAACGTATTTTGACTTTATTGACTAAAAATGTAATTGTATATATAATTTATTTAACAGCATAACAGAGGGGGATAAGAATGAAAACAAAAGCTAGAAGCAGCATTATATTCATTGTTACTGTAATATTAATAGCAACCTTTGCTCTTGTTGGAGCAAAAGGCTTAGTAATAGGTGGATATAAAATCAAATCCTTTGAAGAGTTAATTACAAAAGGTCTGGATTTACAGGGTGGAGTATCCGTTCTCCTTGAGATAGTAGAAGAGGAGGTTAAACCTGATGAACTTGAAAGAACAAAAGAACTGTTAAGCATGAGGGTAAATAAGATCGGAGTCAGTGAAACAGTAGTTACCACTGAAGGTGACAGACGTATAAGGATTGACATACCAGGAATGTACGATTTTCAGGGCATAGTAGAAACATTGTCAAAAACCGGTAAATTAGTTTTTAAAGATCCTGAAGGAAATGAGCTTTTAACAGGAAATGACATATCAAAGGCTACAACTCAATTCGATGAGTACAATAAGCCGGTTATCGGTCTTGAGATGAATGAAGAAGGAAGAAAGAAATTTGCTGATGCAACCACAAAATTCGTAGGTAAGAAAATATCAATTTATATGGACGATGAGTTGCTCACTGATCCAACTGTAAATGAACCGATTACTCAAGGTCAGGCGGTAATTACAGGTAACAGAAGCATAGAAGATGCACGTAGAATAGCAGGAATAATAAATGCAGGTGCTCTTCCTTTAGAAGTTAGCACTGCTACAGTTAGAACAGTAGGTCCTCAGCTAGGGGCTAATGCATTTCCTAATGCAGTTAAAGCAGGACTTATAGGTATAGCACTCATATTTGTCTTTATGATTATATATTATAGAATACCAGGAATTTTAGCTTCTTTGGCTTTAACCTTATATGTTATTTTAGTTTTACTAGCCTTTGCTTATATAGGTGTTACAATGACACTGCCTGGTATAGCTGGACTACTCCTCACCATCGGTATGGCGGTAGACGCTAACGTACTAATATTCGAAAGAATAAAAGAAGAACTTTCAACAGGTAAATCCGTTAGATCCTCTGTAGATGCAGGCTTCAACAGAGCTTTATCCTCAATAATGGATTCTAATATTACCACTATAATTGCCGGAGTAGTACTTTACTTCCTTGGTTCAGGAGCAGTTAAAGGTTTTGCTTTAACTTTAATTATTGGTATTGTCTTAAGTATGTTTACTGCAATTGTAGTTACTAAGTTCCTGGTTCATACTGCATTAAATATGGGAATAATCAACAAGCCTGAACTATTTGGTGTTAAAAGGGGGTAAAAAGCATGCTAAAGATAATAGAAAAAACTAAACTATGGTTTAGTTTGTCATTGATAGTTATGGTTATTGGAATAGGATTTTTGGCAGTTAAAGGCCTTAACTTTGGTATCGATTTTAAAGGTGGAACACAGCTCGTTATAGATATGGGGAAGGATTTTGACAAACCTGAGGCAGATGAGATAATTAAAAAGTATGATAATGGAGCTTTAACTAATAAGGTTGAAAACTCCAAAATAGAGATCAAGAGTAATAATTTAACTGAAGAAAACTTAAAGAAGATGCTTGAAGAGTTAAATCAAAAATATAGTTTAAATGAAAAATCTGTAGTTTCCCAAGATGTAATTGGAAGCTCAATAGGTAAAGAGCTTACAAATAAAGCTTATATTGCACTAGCTATAGCAGTAGTTCTAATGCTAGCTTATGTAGGATTTAGATTTGAGTTTAAATTTGGGGTAGCTGCCATACTTGCTTTAGTTCACGATGTAATTATCACCATTAGTATATATGCAATTTTCCAAATACCAATAAACTCGCCTTTTATAGCGGCGATTCTGACTATTATTGGATATTCAATCAATGATACCATAGTAATATTTGACAGAATAAGAGAAAATCAAAAAATTATGAGAAGAAAATCTGTAGAAGAAGTTGCAAACATAAGTATAACACAAACTATGAGACGTTCCATAAATACCGTTTTAACAACGCTTATAACAATTGTATCAGTTTATATATTTGTTCCTACAGTAAGGGATTTTTCATTCCCGCTTATAATAGGAATAGCAAGTGGTGCTTATTCATCAATTTTCATAGCAAGTCCTATATGGGTTTTACTTAAAAATAAAAGAAAAAAGCCAATATAAAAGCTGCTTAGTATTTGTTCAATATAAACCTTCAAGTAATTTTGAAGGTTTATATTGCTTTTGACGAATTTTATTTGTCAAAGAGGGTATTTTCCATTATAATATAGTTGTTTTCTATTGTTTTGGAGGAGTTAAGAATGCATAAATTTTGGCAGAACATTTATAGAGCTAATTATATTTCTGGATATAATCCATTTCTGTTGAAAAACATGAATAAGGCACTGGAAAGAGTAGTGAAGGCTATAAATGAGAGGGAAAAAATAATTATCTATGGTTCCTGCGATGTGGATGGAATATGCGGGAGTTCGCTGCTTCTTCTGGTTTTAAAGTACTTAAATGCAGATGTGGAATACTATTTGCCTGAAGAGCAGAGCTCTAACTATTATATAGACGATTATATAGTAAAAAACCGCCTAAAGATTCTAGGCACGAATTTAATTATAACATCAGGATGCTGCTTGAAAAATAAAGAGCAGGAAGATCTATGCAGAGAATTAAATATAGATATAATAGTAACAGATTATAAGAGTAATGAGTTTAAAAGTGATTTTATAACGATAAACCCTAATGAGAAAGGCTGCTCTTACAGATATAAAAATCTCTCTGCCAGTGGAATTGCTTTCAAGCTTACTCAGGCATTAGCGATATACTATAATATGAAATGCATAAATAAGTATATAGACTTGGTTCTGTTGGGAAGCTGTGCTGCGGAGGTATCCATTACAGGGGAAAACAAGGTTATATTTAATGAAGGGCTTAAACATCTTAGACAAACCAATAACTACGGATTAAAGGCTTTAATGTCTTTAAATAATAAAACCAGTTATAATGAAATGGAAATTAGAGAGTTAATAAAAATATTAACACCTAAATTGAATGTGGTAGGAAGAATGGATAACGCACGTATTGTAGTTGAACTTTTAACCACCAGCGATAAGGATAGGGCGGAGCAGATAGCAAAGTATCTCACTATGGAACTTAAAAATATAGTTTCTTAGAAATACATATTATTAAATGGAGGATTTAATATGGATTATAAAAGTAAAATAAGAATAATTGAAGGATTCCCAAAAGAAGGTATAAGCTTTAAAGACATTACTACATTAATAGAAGATGGGGAAAGCTTAAGAAAATCAGTAGAATAGAGATTGCGGATTATCTGAAAGACAAGAACATTGATGTTATAGTAGGCCCTGAAGCAAGAGGATTCATCTTTGGTGTTCCTGTTGCATATGCACTGGGAGTTGGTTTTATTCCTGTAAGAAAAAAGGAAACTCCCATATGATACTGTTAAGGTGGAATATGATTTAGAATACGGCAAGGATACTTTAGAGATACATAAGGATGCTATAAAGCCTGGCCAAAGAGTTGCAATAGTTGATGACCTCCTTGCAACTGGAGGAACTATCGGAGCGGTAGCTAAGCTTGTAGAGCAGGTAGGAGGGGTAGTGGTTTCTATGGGATTTGCTATAGAACTAACTGACCTAAAAGGAAGAGATAAGCTAGGAAAATACGATATAATGTCATTAGTTCAGTATGATATTTAATTTTATTTGATAAATTTAATGTAATATTATATAATAAAAATAAATTTGGCTGGTTCTGAAACCAGCCATTGATTTTAGCCTAATACTTTAATACATCAGATTTCTTTTAGAGGAGAGTAATTCTATGATCCAAAAACTCATGGAAATAATTGATAATAACGACTATGAAGTAGATAAAAATTTAATAGTAAAAGCATTTAATCTTGCAGAAGATGCTCATAAGACTCAGAAAAGAGAATCAGGTGAGCCTTATATTATGCACCCTTTAGAGGTCTCATGCATATTGGCTGAGATGGGAATGGATTCTAATACAATAGCAGCGGGGCTTCTCCATGATGTTATTGAGGATACTAATTACTCCTATGAAGAAATTAAGAAGGAATTCAACGAAGAAGTTGCTAATTTAGTGGATGGAGTCACTAAATTAGGTAAGATTAAATATAAGACAAAGGAAGAGCAGCAGGCAGATAACGTTCGAAAAATGCTCCTTGCCATGGCTAAGGATATAAGAGTAATAATTATTAAATTGGCAGACAGACTTCATAATATGCGGACTTTAAAATTTATGCCTCCGGAAAAGCAGAAGGAAAAATCTAAAGAAACACTGGATATATATGCTCCTTTGGCTCATAGACTGGGAATGTCAAAGATTAAATGGGAGCTGGAGGATATTTCTTTTAGATATTTGAACAGCAAGGAATATTATGAATTAGTTTCCTTGATTGCAGAAAAGAGGGTTGAAAGAGAAGCGTATATATCAGCTATTATAGAGGATATGCATAAAAAACTCTCCGGATCGGGCATTGAAGCTGACATTGAAGGAAGACCAAAACATTTCTACAGTATATATAGAAAAATGGTAAATAAAAACAAAAGCATAGAGCAGATATTTGACTTAACAGCAATTAGATTACTTGTTGAATCTGTCAAAGACTGCTATGCAGCTTTAGGTATTGTACATACTATATATAAGCCTCTTCCAGGAAGGTTTAAGGATTATATAGCAATGCCTAAGCCTAATATGTATCAATCTCTTCATACCACAGTCATTGGACCGCAGGGAAAGACTTTCGAGATTCAAATACGCACCTTTGAGATGCATAAGACAGCAGAATATGGAATAGCAGCTCATTGGAAGTATAAAGAAACTTCTCCAGAGGGGTCTGGCAGCAATTTTGAAAATAAACTTACCTGGCTCCGTGATATATTAGAATGGCAAAAAGATACATCGGATGCTGTGGAGTTTATGGAAGCATTTAAAATAGATTTATTTTCTGATGAAATATTTGTGTTTACTCCTAAAGGAGTAGTTATTAATTTACCTAATGAAGCTACTCCTATAGATTTTGCATACAAAATACACACAGATATAGGAAACAGATGTGTAGGCGCAAAAGTAAATGGCAAAATGGTAACCTTGGATCACAAGCTTAAAACAGGAGATATAGTTGAAATATTGACATCTGCAGTGGCTAAAGGTCCTAATTTAGATTGGCTTAATATGGTTAAGAGCAATCAGGCAAAAAGCAAAATAAGGGCCTGGTATAAAAAGGCAAAAAGAGATGAAAATATTGTAAAAGGCAAAGAGATGCTGGAAAGGGAATCCAAAAAGCAAGGGGTAAACTTTAGCGAGGTTGCTAAGGGTGATATTTATGAAAAACTTCTAAAAAGATATAATTTTCATAATATAGAAGACGTTTATGCTTCAGTAGGTACAGGAAGCTTAATTGCTTCTGTGGTAGTATCTAAACTTAAAGAAGGTATAATCACTGATAAGCCTCAGAACAGTGATGAGGTTAATAAATCTATAGAAGATCAAGTTAATAAAACTAACCATAATAAAACTACCAATGTTGGAGTTACTGTTAAAGGTATGGATAATATTATGGTTAGGTATGCAAAATGCTGCAGTCCAGTAGCTGGAGATGATATTATTGGCTATATAACTAAGGGAAGAGGAATATCAATACATAGAAAAGACTGTGTAAACATAAAAAGTCTTCCCATAGAGGAAAAATATAAGCTTGTTGAAGTCAGCTGGGGAAATTCTAAGGGAGAAGAATATATCTCTCAAATACAGATTAAAGGTGAAGATAGAATTGGACTTTTATCTGATATTATGGCAATAATTTCAGAATCAAACTTTCATCTTCAGGCTTTAAATGCTAAATCAGTAAAAAATAATATTGCTTTAGTAACAATTAAATTAAGTATTAATTCAATAGAACAGCTTCGGGATATAATGAAAAAGATCAGAAGATTAAATGGAGTAATGGAAGTATATAGAATGCATAATTAATATGGAGGATGAGTTATCCATGAGAGCGGTTATACAGAGAGTGAAGGAATCAAAAGTACTGGTAGGTGGAGAAGTTAAAGGCAGTATTGGCCAAGGACTTAACGTACTTTTAGGTGTTGCTAAAGGAGATAGCGAAGAAGATATTAAATATTTAAAGGATAAAATTATAAATCTAAGAATTTTTGAAGATAATGAGGGGAAGATGAATTTATCTTTAAAGGATGTAAAGGGTGAACTCCTAATTATATCTCAATTTACTTTGTATGGAGACTGCAGAAAAGGCAGAAGACCAAACTTTATGAATGCCCTTGGGGGAGAAGAAGCAAAAAAGTTATATGAAATTTTTATAGAGTCCTGTAAATCAGAGGGGATAAAAGTGGAAACAGGAGTTTTCGGGGCAGAAATGGATGTTTTTATCTTAAATGACGGACCTGTTACAGTAATATTAGAAAGTGATAAAAGCTTTTAAATGAGGTGAAATAATGTTTATTAAAAGGATGCCAGCGGGAATATATGCAGCTAACTGTTATATTATTACTGATGAAAATACAAAGGACGCATTAGTTATAGATCCCGGCGGAGATGAAGATGATATTATAGATTATATAAATGAAAAAGGGTTAAAGGTTCAAGCTGTTCTTGTAACTCACGGACATTTTGATCATGTGGGTGCAGTGAGAGTTTTAGCAGAAAAATACGATGTTAAAATATATATTAATGAAAAGGATCACCGTCTTATGGAAAAAGGTGCTGGTGCTTTTGGAGATATAAGCGGTTCAGATATTATTTACATAGGTGATAATGAGGTCATAAAGTTTGGTTCCATAGAGATTAAGGCTATAGAGACTCCAGGTCACAGTCCAGGAAGTATGAGTTATCTAGTTAAAGATGACCTGTTTACCGGTGATGCACTTTTCCAGATGTCTATTGGAAGAACTGACTTAGAAGGAGGAGATTTCGATACTCTCATAAGCAGCATAGTAGAAAAGCTAATAATATTAGGTGACCATATAAATGTTCATCCGGGACATGGTATGAGCTCTACCATACAGCAGGAAAGACTTTATAATCCTTATCTAAATTAAAGGGAGAGGCTATGAAAATAGACATATTACTTAATAATCTAAATTATAGATATGATATTTATCAGATATTTAATATATTTTATTCTTTAGAAGAAATATCCTTTAATCATGATAAAGAAGATTATGAAGATTATAAGGTCATAATTGAAAGCGACCGTGTCTATATATCCCATAACCATATGAAAAAAAGCTACGAAGACTCGGAAAATATAGGGTGCAAAAATTTTATTAAAAAAGCTGTTTTTCAATTCCTTACAGAAGAAACAAAAGAGCATTTTCCATGGGGAACTTTAGTTGGTATTAGACCTAGTAAAATAGCTTTAGACCTTATTAATAAAGGCTTAACAGCTGAGGAAATAATATCATATTTTAATAGGGTTTACTGTACTGACAGGGATAAAGCTCAATTATGTATAGACATTGCAAAATATGAAAACTCTTTTGTAAACAACAAAGAGAATAACATAAGTATATATTTAGGTATGCCATTTTGTCCTACAAGGTGTGCATACTGTTCTTTTGCATCAAATCCAATTTCTGCCTGTAAACCTCTTGTAGAGCCCTATTTACTGGCTCTTAAAAAGGAAATTGAATTCATAAGAGATTATATCAATGAAAGAAAGCTCACTGTAGAAACCGTGTATTTTGGAGGAGGAACTCCTACCTCAGTTGATGATGAACAATTTAAGTTTATTATGAAAGCTATTTTTGATAATTTAATTTTAAATAAAAATGTTAAAGAATTCACAGTGGAATGCGGAAGACCTGATAGTTTGTCTAATAGTAAATTGGAAACACTAAAGAAATATAATGTTACCAGGATAAGCATAAATCCTCAGACTATGAATGACTCAACCCTTAAAGGGATAGGAAGAAAACACAGTTCAAAGGATATAATAGATATATTCAATAAAGCAAGAGAGCTTGGATTTGATAATATCAATATGGATTTAATCGTTGGTCTTCCAGGTGAAGGATTGGATCATGTAAGGCATACCTGCAGTGAAATATTAAAGCTTAGTCCTGAAAGCGTTACAGTACATGGAATGTCAATAAAGAGAGCTTCTGATCTTCATGAAAAAATCCTTTTAAAGCAATATTATTATAAACCTAATCAAAAGGAATTAAATAGCATGTATAATGAAACGAGGGCTTTGGCTGAAAAGCTTAATATGATACCCTATTATATGTATAGACAAAAAAATATGGTTGGTAATATGGAAAATGTGGGATATACTATAATAGGCAGAGAATGTGTATACAATATTGAAATGATAGAAGAAAAGCAGACCATTATTGCTTTAGGAGCGGACGCTGTCACTAAGGTAGTTTTTCAAAAAGATAACAGAATAGAAAGATTTGGAAATTTGAAAGAAGTAAAACAATATATAGATAAAATTGATGCTATGATTGAAGGTAAAATAAAGCTATTAGATAGCCTTTATAAAGATAACAATTAAGAATTTTAAATACTGTCAGGAGGAATATATATGGGTGAGGCGTTAAAGGGACTTAAGCGCAATACAATGTGTGGAGAACTCAGGGAAGAACATATTGGGACCAAATTTACCGTAATGGGATGGGTTCAGAGAAAAAGAAATCTCGGAGGCTTGGTTTTTATAGATTTAAGGGATAGGACAGGAATACTTCAGGTGGTTTTCGGAGAAAAGATAAATACAGAAGCTTTTCATAAATCTGATTCTGTGAAGCCTGAATACTGTATAGCAGTGACTGGTGAACTAGTTAAAAGAGAGTCCGTTAATGCAGGTATGCCTACAGGAATGGTGGAATTAAAAGGAGAATCTATAAAGATTTTATCTGAATCAGAAACACCTCCTATTTATATAAAGGAAGGCCTGGATGCAGCTGAAAATATAAGATTAAAATATAGATACTTAGATTTAAGAAGGCCTGATATGCAGAGGATATTTTTCATAAGGCATAAAGCTGCTAAGGCAATTCGTGACTTTTTGGATGATAATGGATTTTTAGAAGTAGAAACTCCTATGTTAACTAAAAGCACACCTGAGGGTGCCAGAGATTATTTAGTACCAAGCAGAAATTATCCAGGAATGTTCTATGCCCTTCCTCAATCTCCACAGCTTTTTAAACAGCTTTTGATGGTTTCAGGGTTTGATAGATATTTCCAGATAGTAAAGTGTTTTAGAGATGAAGATTTAAGAGCAAACAGGCAGCCGGAGTTTACTCAGGTGGATATAGAGCTTTCCTTCGTAGAAGAAGATGATGTTATGGAGTTAAATGAGAAGCTAATTGCTCACGTATTTAAAAAGGTGCTAAATAAAGAAATACCTACACCATTTAGAAGAATGCCTTACAGAGAGGCTATGGAGAAGTATGGAAGCGATAAGCCTGATTTAAGATTTGGTATGGAAATTAAAGATTTAACCGATGCAGTAAAAAATAGCGAGTTCAAAGTTTTTGCAGAGGCAGTGAAGAGCGGTGGATCAGTTAGAGCATTAACTGTTAAATCCGGGTCAACCATGGGAAGAAAAGATATTGACAGGTTAGGTGAGTTTGTAAAAACATATAAGGCAAAAGGTTTAGCGTGGATAGCTTATAAAGAAGATGAAATAAAATCCCCTATTGCTAAGTTCCTTACTGAAGAGGAAATGAAGAATATAATAGAAAAAGCTGAAGCTGAAACTGGCGACTTAATACTTATTGTAGCGGACAAAAACAGTGTAGTTTTGCAATCTTTAGGAGCATTACGTCTGGAAATTGCAAAGAAACTTGAACTATTAAAGGATAATAATGAATTTAACTTTGTTTGGATAACAGAATTTCCTCTTTTAGAATACGACGAAGAAGAAGGTAGGTATTTTGCTGCTCACCATCCCTTCACCGCTCCAATGGAGGAAGATATTAAATATCTTGATTCTGATCCCGGAAGAGTGAGGGCAAAAGCTTATGATATGGTGCTTAACGGAGAAGAGCTAGGTGGAGGAAGTATTAGGATTCACGATACCGACCTTCAGGAAAAAATGTTCAGAGTACTTGGGTTTACCTCTGAATCAGCTTGGGAGAGATTCGGCTTTTTACTAGAAGCATTTAAATTCGGTCCTCCACCACATGGAGGTTTAGCCTTTGGATTTGATAGGATGGTAATGTTCTTGGCTGATACAGATAACATTAAGGATGTAATTGCTTTCCCTAAGAATCAAAATGCATTCTGTAATTTAACTGAAGCTCCAAATTCAGTAGATGAAAAACAGCTTAATGAATTAGGGATAGAGATAAACCAAAAGCCAAATAAATAAATCAGTTATTATAAAGAAGGTTATTATTCAGAGAATACTAACCTTCTTTTATTTTTCTTCATATATGTATAAAAGTTAAAACCATTCTATAAAATAAGAATTCATTGAAATTTTATTATTAAAGTGATACAATACAATTAACATACGGGGTATAGGTATAAAGGAGTGAACTTAATGGATGATATTAAAATGGATAACACAGATATAAGTGCTGAACTTCAAAAAAATTTATTAATAAGACTTAGAAGAATTGAAGGACAGGTAAAAGGAATTCACAAAATGGTAGAAAATCAAGTGTGCTGTAATGATGTGTTAGTTCAGATAGCTGCAATACGTGCTGCAATAAACAAGGTAGGCGGACTTCTCATAGAAAATTATGCAAGGAACTGCATGGGAATTGAGAAGGGCAGTGATCAGGAAGAAGGCTTAGAACAGCTTATAAGTACTTTAAATACTTTTATAAAATAAAGAAAAACAGAGCAGTATACAAGGTTTATATTTGTAGTATACTGCTTTGTTTTAATTAAAATGTATTTTTCTTGAGTTTAATGTGGTTTATAAGCCTTACCACTGTTGAAACCAATAATATACCCACAGCCAGTGACCCGGCACTGGCAATAGTATTAACTCCTGTTTCCACAGCTTTATTAATATTACCCTGAACAACATCGTACATAGTATAATACATTCCGCTACCAGGCACTAAAGGTATTAGTGAACAAATTATATAAGTGGTTACCGGAGTTTTTGATATTCTTGCCATTATTTCTGAATAGCTGCTGAACACTATACTGGATATTAAAAGGGAAGCTAGATTGTTAATGCCTGAATTTAATAAAACAGAATAAACATACCAGCTTATTACTCCTCCTAAAGATGCGTAAAATAAATTTTTACGTCTAATGTTAAATATTATTCCAAATCCAAAGGAGGCAATAAATGAATAAATACAGCTGTAGAACACTAAAATGCACCTCCTATATAGCTAAACCATAAACTTAAAACTGCACCGCTTCCTACAGCAATACCTATGGCGATTAAAAATGCCTCTGTAGCTCTGGAAAGTCCGGCAATTAAGTCTCCTGCAATAGTATCTCTTATGGCGTTGGTTAT
>NZ_CCXI01000057.1 GCF_000820705.1 Clostridium polynesiense
TCTCTTATGGCGTTGGTTATTGCTATACCAGGGACTAGAAGCATTATTGAGCCGATGATGATTTTATCTAAGTCAGTGGCAAATCCGGTATGAACAAATAAAATTGCAATGGCTGATGCAATAGCTCCACCCATTATATTTACGAAAAAGTCATTAATCTCAAGTTCTCCTGACAAAATAGTAATTATTTTAATTATTATTCCTATTAAAAATGCAACTAATGCCTCTTTCACATTTCCTCCAAAGAGAAGAGTAAAGAATGATGTTACTATTCCTGAAAAAAACAAAGTAGTTATCAAATTATATCTTGGAGATGAATTTATCTCATTTAGTTTAACTTGAAACTCTTCAGGGGAAAGTTTAGAGGAGGTAATATTTCTTGAGAGCTCATTTACACTGGAGATTTTTTCTAAGTCTACAGTTCTCTTTTTTATAACCTTTATTACTGATATATTCGTACCTTCAGGGGTATATGCAGATACCATAATACCTGTAGGAGTTACAAAACTTTCTGCAAATTTTACATTATATGAATCACAAATACGATTTATGGTTTCTTCAACCCTATATGTTTCGCCGCCGTTTTCTAGAATTATCTTTCCGGCTTCTACTGCTAATTGAACTAAAGACTGCTGCTTCATACCTTATTCTCCTTTATTCATTGTACTGAAGTATTATATCACTTTATCAAATAAAAATGAATAAAATTAAGCTAATATCAGTAAAAATGCATAATAATAAATAAATTATTTCATTATTGTAATTATGTTGAAATAAATCCTTATAAAATTTATAATTAATATATAAATATAATGACGGAAGAGGTGTAATTATGGAATTTTCAAATCTTCAAAAAAATGATAGGGAAATCTTCAGCTTCATTCAAGATGAGATGAGCAGACAAAAGAACAATATTGAACTTATTGCCTCTGAAAATTTTACAAGCAAATCTGTTATGGAAGCAGTGGGTTCACCACTTACCAATAAATATGCTGAAGGTTATCCTGCAAAAAGATATTATGGAGGCTGCGAAATAGTGGACAAGGTTGAAGATCTTGCTAGAGACAGGCTTAAAAAACTATTTAATGCTGAGCATGCTAACGTGCAACCTCATTCAGGATCTCAAGCAAATATGGCTGTTTATTTTCAATCCTTGAACCTGGAGATACGGTATTGGGAATGGATCTTACTCATGGAGGGCATCTTACTCATGGAAGCCCTGTCAATTTTTCCGGTAAGCTTTTTAAATTTGTATCATACGGTGTTAATAAGGAAACAGGAAGAATTGATTATGATGAAGTAAGAAGGATTGCTCATGAAATCAAGCCAAAGCTCATAGTTGCTGGAGCCAGTGCATATCCAAGAAAAATCGATTTTAAAAAGTTCAGAGAAATAGCAGATGAAGTTAATGCATATTTAATGGTAGACATGGCACACATAGCTGGTTTAGTTGCCACAGGAATCCACCCTTCACCAGTACCTTATGCTGATTTTGTAACTACCACTACTCATAAAACATTAAGAGGTCCAAGAGGCGGAGCTATATTATGCAAAGAAAAATACGCTAAATTACTGGATAAGAGTATATTCCCAGGAATGCAGGGAGGACCTTTAATGCATGTTATAGCTGGAAAAGCAGTTTGCTTTAAGGAGGCAATGGAGGATTCCTTCAAAGAATATATGAAGCAGGTAGTTGATAATGCGAAGGTTCTTGAAGAGGAATTAACCAAATATGGATTTAACCTTGTAAGTGGAGGAACGGATAATCATTTACTTTTGGTAGATTTAACCAATAAGAATATTACCGGTAAAGAAATGGAGCACTTACTAGACAGTATCGGTATCACGGTGAACAAAAACACTGTTCCTTTTGAAACTTTAAGTCCATTTACTACAAGCGGAATTAGAATCGGAACTCCAGCAGTTACCACAAGAGGGTTTAATAAAGAAGATATGAAAGAAATAGCTGCAATTATTAATTTGGTAGCTGAGAAAAAGGAAAGTGGTAACGAAGAAGCTAAGACAAGAGTTAAAAATCTCTGCGATAAGCATTCTCTTTACTAATATTAAGACGGCTATATGCCGTCTTAATTTATTTATAGTTTATAATGGGGTGTTATTTTTATGGGTGAGTGTGAAAAAATCTTAGAAACGCTTATTGCCAGTATTAGCGAGGGAATACATATAGTAGATAAAGAGGGGAAAACTATATACTATAACACTGTAATGGAAAAAATTGAAGGCGTTAAAAAGAATCATGTAATGGGTAAGAAAATTAATGAGATTAGTAACCTGGATGAAAGATCATCTACTTTAATGAATTCCTTAAAGTTTAAGCAGAAATTTACGGATATAATACAAAAATACAGCTATTTTTATAGTAAAGAAGTTACATCTATAAATACTACGGTGCCGGTAATTTTGGATTCTGAAGTTGTTGCAGCCATAGAAATAGCAAAGGACATGACCCAACTAAAGGAATTAAGCGATAAGATAAACACACTGGAAAGTGTTAAAAATACAAAAGAAAAAGGCTACGGATTTGAGGATATTTTAACAGCTAATAAGGATATGGAAGATCTTATCATAAAGGCCAAGAAAGCAGCAGAAACAAATGCAACAGTGCTTATAACCGGAGAAACAGGAAGTGGTAAAGAATTGTTTGCACAGAGTATTCACTATGATGGTATGAGGGCTAAAAGGCCTTTCATAGCTATTAATTGTGCAGCTATACCAAGTACACTTCTGGAGGGAACTTTATTTGGTACTGTCAAAGGCAGCTTTACAGGAGCTGAAAATAAGGAAGGCCTTTTTTCACAAGCTAATGGAGGAACGATTTTTTTAGATGAGATCAATTCTATGGAAATGAATCTTCAATCTAAGCTTCTCCGAGTACTTCAGGAAGGAGCAGTAAGGGCTGTAGGAGCAGAAAAAGAAATGAATGTAGACATTCGTGTGATAGCTGCTTTAAACGAGGTTCCTGAAAAGCTTATCAGAGAAGGTAAACTTAGAAAAGATTTATATTACAGACTCAGCGTAGTTAGAATTAATGTTCTGCCCTTAAGAGAAAGAAAAGAGGATATTCCTATTTTAATAAATCATTTTATAGCTCATTATAACAAATCTTTCGGAAGAGAAATCAAAGGTATTGAAAGTTCTTCTTTAAAGAAACTCCTAGAGTACAGCTTTCCAGGGAACATTCGGGAGCTTAGAAATATTATAGAATCAGCATGTATAATGTCAGAAGATAAGAAAAAATTAGTTTTAGATCCCCTAGATTTTTCTGCTTTAACTGTGGAAGCAAAAGATAATACAGATTATTCTGGAGATATTTCGCTTGAAAAATATATAGACAATATCGAAAGAAAAGCAATAGAGAATATGCTAATGAAAAATGAATTTAATGTATCTAAGACTGCAAGAGATTTAAAAATTAGCAGACAGAATCTGCAATATAAGCTTAAAAAGCATGGAATAAAAGTATTATAATTTAATATATTCAATGATGCAAAAAAATTTGTCTTTAAGGCAAATTTTTTTGCTTTTATATCCTTAAAACATTAAATGAGTGCAAAAAAAATTGCCGGTTACTGATATAAATATATTAGAACATACTATTTATATAGATTAATTCACTAAAAGTATTGGCACGATAATTGCTTTAATTTTCAGAAAGGGGGTTTTAATATGAATATTAAAGTAATTATCTGTGGGTTGGGAGCAATGGGATCAGGAATGGTAAAAATGTTATTGAAAAAAAATGGAGTGGAGGTTGCAGCTGTTATAGACGCAG
>NZ_CCXI01000058.1 GCF_000820705.1 Clostridium polynesiense
ATGGAGTGGAGGTTGCAGCTGTTATAGACGCAGACCCTAAAAAATCCGGTAAATCATTAAAGGAGGTATTGGATTTAGAGGGCTATGAGAAACTTATTATAACTTCTGATTTTAAAAAAACAATAGATGAAACGGAAGCAGATATAGTTATATTAGCTATAGATTCCTTTGTGGATAAAGTATATCCATATATCGAAGCAATTTTGAAGGCTAAAAAGAACTGTATTACCATAGCAGAAGAAATGGCTTATCCATATACTGTAAATGCAGATTTAGCAGAAAAAATGCATAAACTTGCTTTGGAAAATGGTGTGACTGTATTAGGAACGGGAGTAAATCCGGGCTTTGTTCTTGATACATTGGTAGTTGTATTGTCAGCGGCCTGCAGGAAAATCAATAGAATAAAGGCGGTAAGAATTAACGATCTATCTCCTTTTGGACATACAGTTATGAAAACGCAGGGAGTAGGGATAAGTCCTGAGGAGTTTTATAAGGGACTTGAGGATGGAAGCATAGTCGGACATATTGGTTTTAAGCAGTCTATACCTTTGGTTTCAAAAGCTTTAGGCATGGAAATAGACGAAATAGAGGAAATAAGAGAACCTATTATATCTAAAACATACAGAAGAACAGAATATGTAGAGGTAAAGCCGGGAATGGTAGCTGGCTGCAGACATATAGCCTACGGTAAATTCAAAGGAGAGACTATTATCACGATGGAACATCCTCAACAGGTTAATCCAGAATTAGAAAATATCAAAACAGGGGATTTTATAGAAATCCTCGGTGAACCAAAGATATCCATGGCAATTACTCCTGAAACCCCAGGTGGAACAGGAACCGTAGCATTGGCTGTTAATATGATACCTTTAGTAATTAGCGCTTCCCCAGGTTTAAAAACTATGATTGACTTGCCTCTGCCTCATGGTATTGAAAACAGCTTTGTAAAACAGAGAGATTATTATAAAAATCAGGAGGCAAAGTGATTAAATGATAAAAAAAAATAACCTGGGTTGAGATAGAAAAGTTGGTTTTAAGAAAAGAAGACAGAGCAGATAACATTCCTGAAGATACTAAAGGAACAGATTTAAAGATGTGGTGCAAAGGATTTTTAATAGAGGAATGCTCTTTGGGAGAAGTAGGCGAAATATGTACACTGACAGGGAGAAGGATAAAAGGAAGGGTGTGCAGGATAAATCCTGATTATAGCCATGGTTTTGGAAACTTTATACCTGAAGTTATGTATATAGGAATTCAGGCTAGAAAAATACTTTTTAATGAAGAAGATAATAGGTGATATTATGAGCAGATATAAAAATGTCATGGATAAAAGGCAGGAAATATTATTAAAGTCTGCAGGAGTTGATTATTCAAAATATGAAGAAGGAATTGTATCCTTTAATTATGAAAAAATGATGAAGGATATAGGATACGGTCTGAATGAAGTACGAGAGATACAAAAAAAAGCAGGAGTAGGAAATACACCTCTAATAGAACTAAAAAATATTACTGAGCTTGCAAGGAAGATTTCAAAAACAGGAAAAGCTGCAAGGATATTAGTAAAGGATGAAAGCTGTAATCCTTCAGGAAGTTTTAAAGATAGAAGGGCTGCCTTGTCGGTATATGATGCTAAGATTAAAGGATACAAAGGTGTAGCTTCGGCAACCTCAGGAAACTACGGAGCCGCTGTAGCTTCTCAGGCGGCAATGCAGGGGGTTAAATGCATTATAGTTCAGGAATGCTTTGATTCAAAAGAGATTGGTCAGCCGGAGATACTGGAAAAAGGAAGAAAGTGCGAGTGTTATGGTGCAGAGGTTATTAAACTTACAGTGGGACCGGAACTTTTCTTTACTTTTTTAGAGTTGTTAGAGGAAACTGGATATTATAATGCTTCTTTATACTCTATGTACGGTATAGCAGGAATAGAGACTTTGGGATACGAAATTGCTGAGCAGTGCAGGGAATACTATGGGAAAGATCCTAGAGCAGTAGTAGTTACCCACGCTGGTGGAGGTAATGTTACCGGAACTGCAAGAGGATTAATAAAAGCTGGATCTTTTGAAACTGATGTAATTGGTGCTTCTGTAGATTTAACCGGGCTTCATATGGCATCTGACAAGGATTTTAATAAAAAATCATTTACAACAGGTCATACAGGTTTTGGAGTTCCTTTTATAATTAATCCTGATAGATCTGATGTACCTAGAAGTGCAGCAAGACCTTTAAGATATTTAGACAGGTATGTGACTGTGAGCCAAGGTGAAGTGTTTTATATGACTGAATTACTGGCACAATTAGAAGGGTTGGAACGTGGACCTGCTGGTAATACTTCTTTGGCAGCTGCTTTTGTATTATCCCAGGAATATGAAGATGAAGATATAATTGTGGTTCAGGAAACGGAATATACCGGTGCTGGTAAACACTTAATGCCTCAGCTGACTTTTGCAAAGAATAATAATATCAAAATCCAAATAGGAAACCCGGAGGAAGAAATACCTGGTGAAAGCATAATACTTCCTAGTCATCCCTCTAAGTGCAGGATAAAAGAGATAAATATGCTGGATTTAAAAGCTTCCTACCTTAAAAATATAGTTTTAAAGTTAAGAGGAAGAAAACTTATGTCAGAGGACTTGAAATATTTATGTGATGAAACAAAATTAGTTGAAGATGAAATTATCAGGATTCTTATAGAGTATGGTTACTAATAAAAGGGGGACATTAATATGAAAAGAAAAGGTGACTTTAATGCTAGGAGACAGCATTTAAAAGATTTATCTGATGAAGAGCTTTTTAATAGGTTTTGGGAATTGACTGAATTGATAGTCAAGCCTTTAGTGGACATAGCATACAAAAACACATCACCATCTATTGAAAGAAGTGTGCTGCTTAGGATGGGTTTTTCAAGTATTGAAGCAGATAATATAGTTAAGCATGGTATAAAGTGGGAGCTTTTAGGTTATGGTATGGGAAAAGCTGTTTTAACTCTTGCTGAGTATAGAGAAACAAGCTATGAGGAGGCTGGGAAAATCTTGTCTAGAGGTGAATGCTGGGAGATTGTAGATAATCTATTGAAAGGGGAAGCTATATGATAGAGGAGAATAAGAAGATTGATATAGAAGAAATCTTAAAGAATCTTGATAAATATGAGCCAAAAAGAAAAGGATGGACATGGAGAAAAAAGTATAAAGGAAGAATAGGTGAATTTGAATATTCAGATGTTTCAATGCCTCTTAAAAAGTCAGAATCTCTACCATCTGCAAGAAGCTTTGATGGTATAGACCCTCAGCCCGAACCAGTAATTACCACAGAAATTGCTTCAGGAAGATTTGAAGATGATATCCGAAGGATGAGAATGGCAGCATGGCATGGAGCAGATCACATAATGGTGATACGAACTGCGGGGCAGAGTCATTTTGATGGTTTGATTGAAGGAACACCAGAAGGTGTTGGAGGTGTTCCTATTACACGAAAACAGGTTAGAGCAACAAGAAAGGCATTGGATTTAATAGAAGAAGAGGTAGGGAGGGAAATAAATTTTCATTCCTATGTTTCTGGAGTTGCTGGTCCGGATATTGCTGTTATGTTTGCCGAAGAGGGGGTAAATGGAGCACATCAGGATCCTCAGTATAACGTATTATACAGGAATATAAACATGGTAAGATCTTTTGTAGACGCAGCAGAAGCTAAGAAAATTATGAGTTCGGCGGATATGCTACAAATTGATGGAGCTCATAATGCT
>NZ_CCXI01000059.1 GCF_000820705.1 Clostridium polynesiense
TCATCACCGGCACCCTGTATTAAAATTGACCTTCCCTACGCTGTTGCCTTAAGGGAATTATTCAGGGAATATAAAATGAGAGCCCAAATGAATACTAAGTATATTGAATCCTGCACAAGAGAAGCTACAGTGAGTCATACACTGAACTTATTGATATCAAAACTCACCTCGTCAGATATCCAAAGCACCATTACTCCTGATGAAGGTAGAAATGTACCATGGCACTATAATAACATTCATGCTATAAATACTGCTAAGCAGGCGCTTTTGGGTATGGATGGGCTTATGGATATGATTGAACTAAAAAAAGATGGATATCTAAGAGAAAAATCCAGAGAATTAAAGGAAAGAGCTGTACTCTTTCTGGAGGAAATACTTGAAGCTGGAGGTTATTTTAAAGCAGTACAGGAAGGTTTTTTTGTGGATTCAGGAGAATATCCTGAAAGAAATGGAGATGGAATAAGCAGAAAAATCAATGGAGGCATAGGTACAGATAGCATAGTAGAAAGAAAAGAAAGTTATTATGCTCCAGTATGTGCACACTTTGGATATAATAAAGTACCTAAAGAAAAGAATAAACCATGCATGGATATTAATGAATGTACTTTATGCTGTCATAGTAAGGTAAAATATATTGATGAGTTGGATGAAGAAGATAATGTCAATAAACGGTTGGAGAGAAGTAAAGATGAAAAACTCATAGTTCCGGAGGTTGAATGGAATAAGGACGGTACTGTGGCTGTTACTCTTTTCATACCGGAAGATGAGAGGATAAGCGAAGCGGCAGCTATTGACATTGGCAGAAAGATGAACTTGAAGGATGTGGAAGTTATCCATAAACAGATTCTTCAAAAGAGTGAGGGTACATTAATTGAGATAAAGGGTAAAGTCACTTTTAAGATTAATAAAGAGGATCTTATAATAAAAGAGCAAAAAAAGCCACTAAGCGATGATTACTTAAAAAGTTTTTTTGCAGAGAATCCTATAAAAGTAGTAGCTGCCACAGTGGGAGAAGATGAACATTCCGTGGGACTTAGAGAAACCATTGATATAAAACATGGTGGAATTGAAAAGTATGGAATAGAGTGTATATATCTAGGCACTTCCTGTCCAGTGGAAAAGCTGCTGGATGCTGCAATTGAAACCAAGTCAAATGCAGTTTTAGTGAGTACAATTATTACACATAACGATATTCACATTAAAAATATGAAAAAGATAAATGAACTTGCTATTGAAAAGGGAATCAGAGATAAATTTATAATAATAGCAGGGGGTACTCAGGTTACTGATGATTTAGCAAAGGCGGCGGGAATGGACGGAGGTTTTGGAAGAGGCTCTAAAGGGATGCATGTAGCTACCTTTATACTTGAAGAATTAGAAAAAAAGGGGTTGGCATAGAAAATAAATGTTTATAAATTATTTAGTAGCTGAAATAGGAAGTACAACTACTTTAGTAACTGCTATATGCAATGAGAGTTCAAAGTCATATATAATTGGGCAAGGAAAGAGCTGCACTACTATTGAAGAAGGCGATGTAAATATAGGGTTGAATAATGCAATTAAGGATTTAGAAAATAATATAGGAGAAAAGATTCAATACGGAAAGATACTGGCTTCCAGCAGTGCTGCAGGAGGTTTAAAAATAACTGTTCATGGACTTGTAGAGGATATGACAGTAAAAGCAGCAAAAGAGGCTGCTTTAGGGGCTGGCGGTAATATAAAGTATATCACTTCAGGAAAACTTAGGAGCTCTGACATAAAAAAGATAAGGAATATAAAACCAAATCTGCTGATGATTTCAGGGGGAACAGATTACGGAGAATATGAAACCGCTTTGTATAATGCAGAACTTATAAAAAATGAAAATTTAGATGTACCTGTTATATACTGTGGGAATAAGGCTATAGAGGAAGACATTAGGGGAGTTTTACAGGGATATGAGTTATATGTAGTTGATAATGTATATCCTCGAGTTGATGAATTAAAGGTGGAACCTACGAGGAAAGCTATTCAGACTGCTTTTGAAAAGAATATAGTTAAAGCTCCAGGTATGGGTGAAATTAAAAAGTACATTTACGGAAATATCCTTCCCACTCCAGGTGCTGTGATGGAAGCTGCTAAATTACTTTATGACATAATAGGTGATGTTTTAGTTATTGATGTTGGAGGGGCCACTACAGACGTTCACTCTGTAACCTTAGGAGATAAAAAAATCACAGATATATTAGTAAGTCCAGAGCCAAAAGCTAAAAGGACAGTGGAGGGGGATCTGGGTGTATATGTAAATTCTGAGAATTTAATTAACCTACTAGAAGAATGGGAGATGAAGGGGAAAAGCAGGGAGTATATAAAGTCTTTAATAAAACCCATTCCTGAAACAGAAGAAGAGAAGTATTGGGTTAATGTAATTGCTAAAAAAGCTGTAGAAATCGCTTTAAATAGGCATGTTGGCTATGTTAAAAGGATTTACGGAACATCTAAAGGGTATATGGCTTTTGGTAAAGACTTATCAAAAATTAAATATATAATAGGTACTGGAGGAGCCTTAATCAAATTAGGAAAGGGTGAGGAGATTCTAAGTTCTAGTAAGTATTTAAAGGATGATATTACCATGCTACCTAAAAGAGAAGCTGAAATATTAATAGACAATAAATATGTTATGGCCTGCTGCGGAGTATTGATGAAAGAGGATAAAAAAGCAGCTGAACAGTTGATTTTGCAGAGTATAGGGATAAATATGTAGTTAAAATTTCAATGTTTATTATCTTATGCTATAATATCCTTAATATAGCAATAGGAGGAACGAGAATATGGCATTAGATTTTATTAGATGTATGGAAAAAGGAATGAAGTATTTATCCAAACAAGGAGCTTTTTTAACAGTTAAAAATGAAGATAAAATCAATACCATGACTATATCATGGGGAAGCATTGGTTATGCTTGGGGAAGACCGGTATTTAACATAATGGTTAGAAAATCCCGATATACTCATAGTATTATTGAAAAAGCAGACAGTTTTACTCTCAGCGTGCCAACAAACAGCACAATGAAAAAGGCATTAGCTTTATGCGGTTCTAAATCAGGAAGAGATGTAAATAAATATGAATTAGCAAACATCGAACTTCAGGAGGCAGCAAATGTTGAATCACCTATAATCAAAAACTGTGGGGTATACTTTGAATGTAAAATTATCTACAAAAGTGAAATAGACCCTAAAATTTTGAAGGGAGATTTTAATGAAACCTGGTATTATAATGAGGATTATCATACAACTTATTATGGAGAAATTGTAAGCTGCTATTTTAATGATTAATAATAAAAAGATAGGTTTATATAAGCCTATCTTTTTATTAGTATAGTGAATTTTCATGAATTTTATCAGCTTCTTGGGGCTAGGAGACAAGAGTAAGACGAAAGAATTCTTTTTTCTAGAATAAGCTCTTGAAATTTCGGAGGTAAAGGAGTACATAATGGGAAAGCCCGATGTAATAATTGACAGCAATAAGGAATAGTGATAATATATTGATGCTATATAACTGACGGAAGTGGAATTAACCACAGGAAGTATAGCGTTTTTTGAAAGCCGACCGTCTGGGCATTATGCTTGGAATGGTGGGTCTTTTTTTATTTCTTTCTAAATGCTACTAGTGTCATTTAGAGAATATTTATAATCATGAGCAGAGTAGAATTTTGTGCGTAAATCGTTGATTTTTAGTGCCTTCTGAACGGGGAGTTGTCAGAAGGACGAAAAGCCTTTGCAGGCTTACGGTACAAGGTTCGCATCCCGCTGCTACATAAGGAGAAGCGGTGTAAACATCATGCCTCTTGTTGTGTAGCTGTGCTGCATAACAGGAGGTGTATTTTTATGGTTGAAATGTAATATATCTATTTAACAGGTGAATTTCCATTATATTTATTAGGAAGGGAGAAGTTAAATTGGATAAATCAGCTTTACATATACGCCGCATCATAATATCTGCGGTGTTTCTTAGCATTTCACTGGTTTTGAAAACAACATTTTCTTTTTGTATACCTTTGTTTGGACAAAATGGTATGACTATTGGAATTTCCGGGATTTTCTCTATTATGCCATCTATTTTATTCGGACCTGTGTATGGAGCTATTGTAACTGGACTTTCTGACTTTTTAGGTCATCTTTTGAAACCTATGGGAACCTATATACCATTAATGACTATGGTAGCAGCAGCTGGCGGTTTTATTAGAGGCGTATTATGGTCTGTATTGAGGAATAAAAACTGCGAGAAAATGAGAATTACAATTGCTGTGTTCTCGGTGCTTTTATTGTTAGTAGGTATTTGTAATATTTCTTTTCTCTCTGCTGATGGTATTAATAGTGAATTTTATAATCAGGTACAGAAAGAAAATATCAATACAGAAAATATGCATCTCGTAAGCAAAATGCTTATCAAAAGAACAATTAACATGAAAGATCCATCAGGAAATCTGGCGACTTTCATTACTTTTGTTACATCAGGAATAATTGGGAGTGGTGCTCTGGGAATCCTTTTATTAATTTCAGATTTGTTTATATCAAAGAAGCTCCTCAATGATAGGAACAGAGGACAAGTTCCCCAGTTGCTGATTGCCATGATTGCTTCTGGTTTATTTGTAACTACCATTAACACATTGGTCCTACGTGAAACAATCTTTACATCATGGAAGGTTTTACCCTTTGTAGTTGTATGGATTCCACGTGTAATAGAAGAAATTTTAGGCAATACAGTAAAAGCCTATTTTGTTGCTATGCTCCTGGGTATTGGTAGAAATCAGCATAGCTTTGTGAAAGTAATAGACGAACCATTCCTCTATAGAAGAAAACACTGACAGAGCAAATAATACTGTAAATTTGGTTCTTTATCTTCGTATACAAAAGAAAAGTTCCCTTGAATTCCTGACAAGGAAAAAGTCTGTATCCTCCCTCTGCAGAAGGATGCAGACTTTTTTATCAGCAGTTCGTATCGCCAGTAATCATGATTTCATTTTTTCTTGACAGGTAGAATTATATGTTATATACTTTGACTATCAAAGTAAATACTTTGATAGTCAAAGTATTTTACAATCAAAATAACTTACATTATAAATTAAAAAGTGAGGTTAAACAATAATATAAGGAGTGGATGATATTGGACAGAAGTGAACATGTTTTAAATGAACTCCTTGTGGATATATTTAATGATATTCTTCAGATTGAGCAGCAGGCATTAAAGAGAGGAGAGCTTTCAGATTTGTCTGTAACAGAAATTCATACAATTGAAGCAATAGGAGAATACATTCCAAGAAATATGTCTGAGGTAGCTAATGACCTAAAAATCACTCTTGGTACACTTACTACTGCCATAAATAAGCTCATTAAAAAAGGGTATGTTGAAAGAGAGCGGGTGGAAGAAGATAGAAGAGTGGTTAAGGTAAAGTTAACTAAAAAGGGAAAGCTTGCATATAAGGTCCATCAGAAGTTTCATGGAGATATGATCAAGGAAACTATAAACGGACTTACAGAAGAAGAGGAAGAAATACTCATTACATCCTTAGAAAAGCTGAACAATTTTTTTAAGGATAGATACAATTTAAATAATAAGGAGAGTTCAAATGTTTAACTCAAGGATTGTATCTACAGGAAGTGCCGTACCAGATTTTATAATAGACAATAGCATGCTTGCTGAACTGGTAGATACTTCTGATGAATGGATTACTACAAGGACAGGGATAAGGAATAGAAGGATATCAAGGTATAAAAACACATCAGACTTAGCTTCAGAAGCTGCAGAAAAATGCTTAAAAAATGCCGGCATTAAAGTAGAGGAAATTGAGATGATTATTGTAGCTACAGTTACTCCTGATACCTTTACTCCTTCAACTGCATGTATTGTACAGCAAAAGATTGGAGCATTTAAAGCCTCTGCAATGGATATTAATGCAGCCTGTTCCGGATTTATTTATGCACTAGATATAGCAGACTCAATGATTTCAGCGGGAAGATTTAAGAATGCATTGGTGATTGGTGCAGAGTGTCTTTCTAAAATAACTGATTGGAAAGACAGAAGCACCTGTGTACTTTTTGGAGATGGTGCAGGAGCTGTTTTTATAGAAAAAAGCAGTGAGTCAGGAATCATTAAAGTATCAACAGGTGCAGAAGGTGATAAGTCAGGATATCTTATAAGCAAAGCACTCCCTCCAAGAGATCCTTTTCAAAATAAAGGTAGCTTTTCTAATGAAGACAGCTATATAAAGATGAATGGTCAGGAGGTATTTAGATTTGCAACAAGGATAATGGTGGGAAGCATTAAAAAACTTTTTGATGAATACAAAATTTCTCATAAAGATATAAAGCTAATAATACCCCATCAAGCAAATCTAAGGATAATAGAGTTTGCTAGTAAAAAGTTAGCAATACCTATGGAAAAATTTTATGTAAATCTACAGGATTATGGGAATACATCCTCTGCAAGCATCCCTATAGCTCTTAATGAAGCGGTAGAAAAAGGAATGATAGAAAAAGGAGATTTAATCATTGCGGTGGGGTTTGGAGGAGGTTTAACCTACGGTTCTATACTAATTGAATGGTAAAATAATAAAAAAGTGGAGGAATATACTATGATATTTGATAAAATAAAAAAATTAATAGTTGAACAATTAGGAGTTGAAGAAGAAAAAGTAGCATTAGAAACAAGCTTTGAAGAATTAGGAGTTGATTCTTTAGATTTATTTCAGCTTATTATAGACATAGAAGAAGAATTTAAGGTTCAGATAGAGGAAGCAGAGGCAATAAAGACTGTAGGTGACGCAGTTAAATACGTAGAAGATAATGTAGAAAATTAATTTAGAGCATTTGGAGGAAAAAATGTTAGAAACTAGATTAACAAAGCTGTTAAAAATAAAATATCCCATTATTCAGGGTGCTATGGCCTGGATAGCTGATAGTTCTTTAGCTTCTTCTGTATCAAATGCAGGGGGGCTTGGAGTAATAGCTGGTGCTAATGCTCCAGTGGAGAAAGTAAGAGAAGAAATAAGAAAAACTAAAATGTTAACAGATAAACCCTTTGCAGTTAACATAATGCTCATGAGTGAAAATGCTGAAGAATTAGCAAGGGTGGTAGTTGAAGAAAAAGTACCTGTAGTTACTACGGGAGCGGGAAATCCTGGTAAATATATACCAATGTGGAAAGCTGCCGGAATCAAAGTTATACCTGTGGTCCCCTCCGTTGCACTGGCTGTAAGGATGGAGAGAGCAGGAGCAGATGCTGTTATCACTGAAGGTACAGAGGCTGGTGGACACATAGGTGAAATAACTACACTCTGTTTGCTTCCTCAGGTTAAAGATTCAGTTAATATCCCAGTAATAGCCGCAGGAGGAATAGGAGACGGAAGAGGATTATCAGCATGCCTTATGCTGGGAGCAGAAGGTGTACAGATAGGCACAAGGTTTCTAGTTGCACATGAATGTAACGTACACGAGAATTATAAGCAAAAAGTAATAGCATCAAAAGATATTGATACATCTGTAACGGGACGGCCTACAGGACATCCTGTAAGATCTATAAGAAATAAGCTTACAAGAAGGTTTCAGGAGCTGGAAAAAAGCTGTGAGGCTATTGAAAGCTTTGAAGAGTTAGGGAGAGGAGCCCTAGCTAGAGCAGCGGTTCAAGGCGATGTGGAATACGGTTCTGTAATGGCAGGACAGATTGCAGGACTTGTTTCTAAAGAACAAAGCTGCCGGGAAATAATTGATGAAATAATCCAGGAAGCTTACAGAACATTAAGAGAAATTACTTTAAAATATATGAGGTAGCACAATGAGAAATATAGCTTTTTTATATCCAGGTCAGGGTTCTCAATATGTTGGAATGGGAAAAGATCTATATGAAGCAAATAAGATTTTTAAAGAAACTTTTGATGAGGCAGAAGAAACTTTAAAAATCAATATAAAGGATATATGCTTCTTTGGTCCAAAGGAAAAACTTCAAAGCACAGAAATAACTCAGCTCGCAGTATTAATTCATTCAATAGCCTTGAGCAGAGTTCTTTTAAATGAAGGTATTATCCCTAAAGCTGCTGCAGGGCTCAGCTTGGGTGAATATACCGCCTTTCATATCTCGGGGGTAATTGACTTTAAGTCGGTATTAGAAATTGTGAGAAAAAGAGGAACCTTCATGAAGGAGTCTTCTGAAGAAAAAAAAGGTACCATGGCTGCAGTGCTTGGCCTTAATGATAATATTGTAAAGGATATATGTTCAAAGGTTTCAAGTGGAGAAAATTTTGTTATACCTGCAAATTATAATTGCCCCGGTCAAATAGCTATCTCAGGAAGTTTTGAAGCGGTAGAAAAAGCGGTGAAGGAAATTAAAGCATCAGGAGGAAAAGCTGTAAAGCTTCAAGTAGACGGATCTTTTCACAGTCCAATGATGGAAGGTGCTGCATTAAAACTTGAAAGAGAATTGAATAACTATAAGATAAATGAGCCAATTATGCCTGTAGTTATTAATACAACAGGGGAGAAATACAAAGGAACAGTAAGTTTAAGAGAAATAATGAAGCAGCAGATAACTTCTCCTGTGTTATGGAGCAATAGCATAAAGACCTTAATTGGAATGGGCGTTGACACTTTCGTTGAAATTGGCCCTGGAAAATCTTTAAGCGGATTTTTAAAACGAATGGATAAAAACAGCAGAATAATGAATGCTGAAAATATAGACACCTTGGAAAAGGTGATAAAAGAGCTTGCATAGAGGAGAGATTTATATGACCAAAGCGGCCATTGTAACTGGTTCTTCAAAAGGTATAGGAAGAGCTATAGCCATAAAACTTGCATCCCAGGGCTTAAATATGGTGGTTAACTATAGAAGCAACTATATGGAAGCCGAAAATTTGATTAATGAAATAGAAGGTTATGGAGTTGAGGCTTTAGCGGTAAAAGCAGATGTCAGATTATTCAATGAGGCTGAACAGCTAATAAACGAAGCTATGAAAGCCTTTGGAAGAATAGATATATTAGTAAATAATGCAGGGATTACTCAGGATTCTTTAGTAATTAGGATGACTGAAGAAAAATTTGACAATGTAATAGAAACTAATTTAAAAGGAACATTTAATTGTATAAAGCATGTTGTTCCTGTAATGCTTAAACAAAAATGCGGAAAAATAATAAACATATCTTCGGTTGTAGGAATATCAGGCAACTCGGGGCAGTTAAACTATGCAGCTTCCAAAGCCGGTGTTATTGGAATTACTAAATCACTGGCAAAGGAATTAGGTTCAAGAGGTATATGTGTAAATGCAGTGGCACCAGGCTTTATACAGACAGATATGACCTCTAACCTTTCAGCAAAATTAAAAGATGAATTGTTAAACAGGATATCATTATGTAAATTAGGTACACCGGAAGACATTGCAAAAGCTGTGGCTTTTTTATCCTCAGAAGATTCTAACTATATAACTGGTCAAGTTTTATGCGTTGACGGTGGAATGGCTATGTGAGGTGATATTATGAAGAATAGAGTTGTAATAAGCGGTATGGGTTTAATAACTCCTCTTGGAAATACCCTAGATGAGTTTTGGATGAATTTAAAAGCAGGGAAAAGCGGAATTAATGAAGTAACAGCGGTTGCTCCTGGAAAATACGGCGTTTATGCTGCTGGAGAGGTGAAAAATTTCTTTCCGGAGAATTACATGGAACGTAAAGAAGCAAGAAAGCTTGATAGATTTTGTCAGTTTGCAGTTGCTGCAGCAAAAGAGGCGTTTTTAGATTCCGGATTAAATATGGAGGAAGAAAATCCTTTCAACATTGGGGTTATAGTAGGTTCCGGTATAGGTGGATTAATTACTATAAGTGAAGAACATAAAAAAAATGAAGGCCGGGAAAAAATGAGAGTTTCACCGTTTTTTATACCTATGATAATAAGCAATATGGCATCGGGTAATATAGCTATTAACCTGGGGGTTAAAGGCCCATCTTACTCAATATCCAGTGCCTGTGCAACGGGAACTAATTCTATAGGTGAAGCCTTCAGATATATAAAAGAGGGTAAAGCAGAAATTATGATATGCGGAGGTGCTGAAGCTCCTATCACAGAAATATCAATTGCTGGATTTGCTGCATTAAAAGCATTAAGTAACAGCAGTAATGTAGATAAAGCATCACTTCCCTTTGACAAAAACCGCAGCGGTTTTGTAATGGGAGAAGGCGCAGGAATATTAATTTTAGAAAGTCTTGATCATGCCATAAAAAGAGGTGCAAAAATATATGCTGAGATTACAGGCTATGGAAGTACCTGCGATGCTTACCATATGACGGCTCCAGATCCTGAAGGATCTGGAATAGTTGCAGCCATGGAGGAAGCAATAGAGGAAGCTGGAATAGAAAACAGCGAAATTAATTATATAAATGCTCATGGCACCGGAACCTATTATAACGATAAGATAGAAACCTTAGCAATTAAAAAGGTTTTCCAAAGTAAAGCTTATGAGATTCCTATATCTTCAACTAAATCTATGACAGGACATCTGCTTGGCGCAGCTGGAGCTGTAGAAGCTATAGCCTGCATTAAAGCCCTGGAAGAGGATTTTGTGCATCCTACTATAGGTTTAACGGAAAGGGATGAGGAATGTGATTTAGATTATATTCCTCATATAGGGAGAAAGCATAATGTAAATTATGCACTTTCACTTTCCCTTGGATTTGGTGGTCATAATGCAGCTTTAATATTTAACAAATACAATAGGAGCTAAGGAGATAAAAATGACTTTTGAAGAATTAAAAGAGATTGTAAAACTTATTGACAGCTCAGAAATTTCACTGTTTGAGTATGAAGCAAAGGGCATATCCTTACGATTAGATAAATCTATAAATAGAACGGGAGAAAGAAATAGAGTTAATGAAGAAGATACCTTAAATCATAATTTGTCTCCAAGTGATTTTAAAATTAATGATGCTTCCGATAAAAACATAGAAAATAATGAAAAAATAGAGCAATGGGAAATAGTGAAATCACCAATAGTAGGAACGTTTTACAGTTCCCCGGCTCCTGATAAAGAAGCATTTTGCAGTATTTCTCAAAAAGTGTCTAAAGGCGACGTGCTTTGTATTATTGAAGCAATGAAATTAATGAATGAGATTGAGAGTCCTTATGATGGAGAAATTATTGATGTTTTAGTGGAAGATGGCAGCACTGTTGAATACGGTGAGCCTCTCTTTAAAATAAGAAAGCAGGTATAGATGTATGGATATACAAGAAATAATGAGGATAATTCCTCATAGATACCCGTTCTTACTTATTGATAAAGTTACTTACCTAGAAGAGGGTAAAAAGGCAAAGGGAATAAAAAATGTTTCCATGAACGAATATTACTTCCAAGGGCATTTTCCTCAAGAACCGGTAATGCCTGGAGTTTTAATAGTTGAAGCCTTAGCTCAGCTTGGAGCAGTAGCAATACTAAGTATGGATGGATTTAAAGGGAAAACAGCATATTTTGCAGGGATCAATTCTGTAAAATTTAGAAAAAAAATTATTCCTGGGGATATACTAGAGCTTGAAGTTGAAATAGTTAGACTTCGATCAAGCTTTGGAATCGGGAAAATATGCGCAAAAAAAGCAGGAGATATTGCCTGTGAGGGTGAAATAACCTTTGCTATAGGTGCTTAGGAGATGATTACATGATAAGTAAGTTGTTAGTGGCTAACAGAGGAGAAATTGCTCTAAGGATAATAAGAGCCTGCAGGGAGTTAGGAATTGAAACCGTAGCTGTATACTCTGAGGCAGATAGGGATTCCCTACATGTGGAACTGGCAGATGAAGCTGTATGCATTGGACCTAATAATTCAGCTAAAAGTTACTTAAACATTGAAAATATAATAAGCGCTACAGTAAATTCAGGAGCACAGGCAATACATCCAGGGTTTGGATTTCTCTCTGAAAATCCTAAATTTGCTCAAGTATGCAAGGAGTGCGGAATAATATTTATAGGACCGGAACCTGAATGCATAAGCCTCATGGGAAACAAGGCAAATGCCAGAAAGAAAATGAAAGAAGCAGGGGTGCCGGTTATTCCAGGATATGATGGTTTAATTAGAGATGATTTTGAAGCTCTAAAGATAGCTAAAAAAATAGGTTTTCCTGTAATAATTAAAGCTGCTGCTGGAGGTGGTGGAAGAGGGATTAGAGTTGTCAAGGAGGAGAAGGATTTTCTTGATAATTATAATAATGCCAGAGCTGAAGCCAAGGCTTGCTTTAATGATGAAAATATATACTTAGAAAAATATATAAATAAACCTAGGCATATAGAATTTCAAATATTAGGTGATAATTATGGAAATGTAATTCATTTAGGAGAAAGAGACTGCTCCCTGCAGAGAAAAAATCAAAAAATTCTTGAAGAAGCTCCTTCGACCTTCATCAACGAAAAAACCCGGGAAAAGATGGGGGAGGCTGCAATAAAAGCTGCTGTAACTGTAAATTATAAAAATGCAGGAACCATAGAATTTTTAGTAGATGAAAAAAATAATTTTTATTTTATGGAAATGAATACAAGGATTCAGGTAGAACATCCTGTTACTGAAGCTGTAACCGGTATTGATTTAATAAAGGAGCAGATAAAGATTGCTCAGGGGAACCCCCTATCCTTCACTCAGGAAGAGGTTGAAATTAAAGGTCATGCAATTGAATGCAGAATTAATGCAGAAGACCCTGCACAGGGGTTTAAACCTTGTCCAGGTAAAATAACTTCTGTTCATATACCAGGTGGTTATGGCGTTAGAATGGATACTGCCATTTACAGCGGATACAAAGTACCACCATATTATGACTCTATGATAGCAAAGTTAATCGTTCATGGAAGAAATAGAGAAGAAGCGGTTAGCAAAATGAAAAGTGCCCTATTTGAATTAATTATAGAAGGTATTGAAACCAACATAGATTTCCAGCTTAAATTATTGAATAGTAAGGATTTTATATATGGAAACTATGATACTTCTTTCATTGAAAAAAAGATGGTGAATAACTGATGTTTAAAGAGGTTTTTAGAAAAAGAAAATATTTAACTCTTTCTGCAGGTAGTGCCGCAGACAGGGAGAATAAGATCCCTTTCGTTCCAGATGGTATTTGGAGCAAGTGTCCGGTTTGCGGTGAAGGATATTATTTTGAAGACATTGAGGATAATTTCTGTTTATGCAGAAAGTGCGGCTTCCATTTTAGGATGGGGGCAAGGGAAAGAATAAAAATAACCTTTGACAGTTTTGAAGAGAAATTTGAGGAGATAAAGGCTAAAGATCCCATAAGTTTTCCGGATTATCCCAAAAAGATTGATGTAAATAGAAGTTCAAGCAGCATTGATGAAGCTGTAATTACAGGAATAGCCTCAATAAAAGAAATGACTTTTTGTGCATGTATTATGGACAGCACCTTTATGATGGGAAGTATGGGGACTGCTGTAGGAGAGAAGATAGCTAAAACAGCTGAATTAGCTTTAAAGAGAAGGCTTCCCTTGATAATATTTACAGCTTCAGGAGGAGCAAGAATGCAGGAAGGAATTTTTTCCCTTATGCAGATGGCTAAGATAAGTGCTGTAATATCAAAATTAGATGAAGAAAGAATTCTTTATATATCGGTGCTTACAGATCCCACAATGGGGGGTGTAACTGCAAGCTTTGCTATGCAGGCAGATATTATTTTATCTGAACCAGGAGCTTCTATAGGATTTGCTGGTAAAAGAGTAATAGAAAAAACTATTAAGGAAACATTGCCGCCAGGATTTCAAAAAGCAGAATTTCTAAAAGAAAGAGGCTTTATAGATGAAATAATTAATAGAAAAAATTTAAAGGAGTATTTATATAAACTCCTTTTATTTCATAAGGTGGGTTAATATTATGACTGAGAATACTACAGCTTGGGATAATGTTCTATTAGCCAGGCACAAAAATAGACCAAAGGCCCAATACTACATCAGGGAAATATTTCAGGATTTTATAGAGCTACACGGCGACAGAGCTTTTGGAGATGACAAAGCGGTTATTGGCGGCTTAGCTCGAATAAAAGATAGTAATATAACATTAGCTGCTATAACCAAGGGTGAAAATACCTATGAAAATATAGAAAGAAATTTTGGTATGAGTCACCCCGAAGGATACAGAAAAATTTTAAGGCTATTAAAACAAGCAGAAAAGTTTAACAGAACAGTTATACTTTTAATAGATACACCCGGTGCTTTTTGTGGTGTTGGAGCGGAAGAAAGAGGTCAAGGTCATGCCATTGCTCAGGGATTGATTGGTTTAGTAAATTTGAAGGTTCCTGTAATATCTATAGTAACAGGGGAGGGAGGAAGCGGAGGA
>NZ_CCXI01000060.1 GCF_000820705.1 Clostridium polynesiense
TGCTATGCTTGAGAATTCTGTTTATTCCATATTATCTCCAGAAGGTTTTGCAAGTATAATCTGGAAGGACGCCTCCAAAGCCAAAGAAGCCGCTGAAATAATGAAGCTTACAGCAAAGGATTTAAAGACTTTTAATATAATAGATGACATCATAGGTGAGCCGAAAGGCGGAGCTCATGTAAACCCAAAAGAAGCTGCCTTATCCTTAGAAAATTATATAATCAATTCCTTAGAAGAATTAAAATCCTGTTCTCCAGAGTATTTACTGAAAAAAAGATATGATAAATATAGATATATAGACAGATTATGGTTAGATAAAACCCCTTTTATGTAATAAAGGGGTTTTTGTTAATTTTTAGTATTTACAATATCAGCGCAAAAGCAGATAATATAATTAAAAGATTAATGTGAAAAATCAGAATCTTAATACAATAAGTGAAAATTGAGGAGGAATTACTTTTGAATGAAATTCTCAAAATAGGGTCTGAGATTGGCAGGCTAAGAAAAGTTCTGCTGCACAGACCGGGGAAAGAAATTGAAAATCTTGTACCTGAGTATCTAGGAAAGCTGTTATTTGATGATATACCTTATCTTGAGGCAGCAAGGTTAGAACATGATGGATTTGCAGATATTTTAACACAAAATGGAGTAGAAGTATTATATTTGGAAGATTTGCTTGTTGAATCATTAGAGAGTGAAGAAAAAAGGTATGAATTTCTGAAAACCTTTATAAGGGAAAGTGCTATAACATCAAAAAATCTTACTGAAAAACTTATTGAGTATTTAATGGACATGTCTCTGTTTTCTATGCTGCAAAAAGTTATGTCCGGTATTAGGAAAGATGAAATAAAAATAAGTAAAATCAGTTCTTTAACTGAAATAACTAACAAAAATTATCCTTTTTATATTGATCCTCTGCCAAATCTCTATTTCACTAGGGATCCAGGCTCTATAATCGGAAATGGTATAAGTATAAACTCTATGCATACTTCAGCCAGAAACAGAGAGCCTCTTTTTCTTAAATGGATTTTTAATAATCATCCCATTTATAAAACAGATAAAATCCCTCACTGGTATAAAGGGGATGCTCCTTTCAGCATAGAGGGAGGAGATATATTGGTTTTATCAGATAAAATAGTTGCTATAGGATGCAGTGAAAGAACTTCAGCTGAAGCTATTGAAATAATAGCACAAAGACTGTTTAAAAACCAATCTGGCTTTGAAAAAGTCTTAGTATTTGAAATTCCTTCCTGCAGGGCTTTTATGCACTTAGACACTGTTTTTACTATGGTAGATTATGATAAATTTACTATACATCCAGGTATAGAAGGACCTCTGAACGTTTATGAAATTACACAAGGAAAAGCGGATATACTAAATTTTGAAGTTCACCATGATGATTTGAGTAAAATACTTAGCAAGGCTCTAAATATACCGGGGATAGAATTAATACGTTGCGGTGGCGGAGATGCAATAGTATCAGGAAGAGAACAATGGAGTGACGGATCTAATACTCTTGCTATAGCTCCGGGAGTAGTGGTTACATATAATAGAAATTATGTAACTAACGATATCCTTACAAAGAAAGGAGTAAAGGTATTAACTATGCCAAGCGCTGAACTTTCCAGAGGAAGAGGCGGTCCAAGATGTATGAGTATGCCTTTATATAGAGAGAATATTTAATTTAAGGAGGAGTTAAAAATGCCAGTTAACTTAAAAGGTAGAAGTTTATTAACTTTGATGGATTTTACACCTGATGAAATCAGATATCTAATTGACCTTTCCAAGACTTTAAAAGCAAAAAAAAGAATAGGTATTAAGGACAAGGTTTTAGATGGGAAAAATATAGTATTGTTATTTGACAAGACTTCTACTCGAACCAGATGCGCTTTTGAAGTAGCAGCTTTTGACGAGGGTGCCTGTGTAACTTACTTAACAAATTCTCAAATGGGAAAGAAAGAAAGCCTTGAAGATACTGCAAAGGTTCTTGGAAGATTTTATGACGGTATCGAGTATAGAGGGTTTAAGCAGGAAACAGTAGAGGATTTAGCTAAATATTCAGGGGTACCTGTATGGAACGGGCTTACAGATGTTGATCATCCTACCCAGGTATTAGCGGACTTACTAACCATAGAGGAAAATATTAATAAACCCTTAAATAAAGTAAAATTGGTTTTTGTAGGAGATGCTAGAAATAATATGGGGTATGCACTTATGTATGGTTGTGCAAAAATGGGTATGCATTTTACAGCTTATGCTCCAAAAGAGCTTTGGGCAGATGAGGGCATAATAGAAAAATCAAAAAAAGTAGCTGAAGAAACTGGGGCAGTTATAGAAATGACGGATTCTATAGAAGGGATAAAAGATGCAGATGTAATATATACAGATATATGGGTATCCATGGGAGAAGAAGATAAGTTAGCAGAAAGAGTAAAGCTATTAACACCTTATAAAGTAACAATGGACATGCTAAGTAAAACAGGGAATCCAGATGTAATATTTATGCACTGCCTTCCATCCTATCATGATTATGAAACAGAAACCGCTTACAATACCTTTAAAAACCAGGGGTTAGATGTAAGAGAGGTGGAGGACGAAGTGTTTAGAAGCAGATACTCCAAGGTCTTTGATGAAGCAGAAAATAGAATGCATACCATAAAAGCTGTAATGGTAGCAACCCTATAGGAGGAATATATGAGTAGAATTGTGATTGCTCTTGGCGGTAACGCTCTTCAGGAAAATCCTAAAGATATTTCAGCAGAAGCTCAATTAGTTACCAGCAGAAATACTGCTAAATCCATAGTAGATATAGCAGAATTAGGACATGAAATTATATTAGCTCATGGCAATGGTCCTCAAGTAGGTCAAATTGTATCTACTTATGAAGCAGCTGCGTATAACAATAAATCTATCCCCATTATGCCTTTTCCAGAATGTGGCGCAATGAGTCAGGGCTACATAGGATATCATTTACAGCAAGCTATAAGGGATGAAATGATATCAAGGGGATTAAATAGAGAAGTAGCAGCAATAATTACTCAAGTAAAGGTTAATGCCAAGGATCCTGGGTTTTCAAATCCAACAAAACCTGTGGGTTCCTTCTTTACAAAAGATGAAGCTATGGTATTGGAAAAAGAAAAAGGATATGTGATGAAAAATGATGCTAACCGAGGATATAGAAGAGTAGTACCGTCTCCTATCCCTATTGAGGTAGTTGAAGAAAAAGTAATCAAAACCCTTGTAGAGGCAGGACATATAGTTATCACAGTAGGCGGTGGTGGTATTCCTGTTGTCGATGAAGATAAAAGCACAAAAGGAATTTCTGCGGTTATTGATAAGGATTTTGCTCCAGAAAAGCTAGCGGAAATCCTTAATGCAGATATACTGTTAATATTAACCGCTGTGGACAAAGTAGCTATTAATTTTGGTAAAGAAAATGAAAAAGGACTGGAGGAAATAACCGTTTCAGAGGCAGAGAAGTACATTGAGGAGGGACATTTCGCTCCGGGATCTATGCTTCCTAAGGTTAAAGCTGCAGTGAAGTTTGCAAAATTTAAATCTTCTAATATTTCTATTATTTCGTCCCTTAATAGTGCAAAATATGCATTAGAAGGAAGAGCCGGAACTAAAATTATTTAAATATTATGAACATTAACTGTCTTTAAAGCATTTATGCTGAAAGGCAGTTTTTGATTTAATAAGATATATGATAAAATAATTTTACCAACGAGTTTAAGAGGTGAAAAGATATGGAAAATCCTTTAGCAGATAGATTAAGACCTAAATCAATGGAGGACATCATAGGACAAAATCATATTTTAGGAAAAGGAAAAATATTAAATCAAATAATTAAATCAGGATTCATACCTAACATGATATTTTACGGCCCTCCAGGGGTAGGTAAGACCACCGCTGCATATATAATAGCAGAGATGACTAATAAGAGATTTCATAAGCTAAATGCGACTACTGACTCTACAAAAGATATCAAAGAGGTTTTAAATGAGTTAAATACTTTTATGGGATACAATGGAATTATTCTTTACATCGACGAAATACACCATTTTCCAAAAAGAACACAGCAGATACTCCTTGAGTATATGGAAAATGGTCAGATTACACTTATAGGAAGCACTACTGAAAATCCTTATTTTTATGTTTTTAAAGCTATATTAAGCAGGGCAACAGTTATCGAGTTTGAACCTTTGTCGAATAAAGAAATCATTGAAGGACTTAAGAAGGTATCCTCTAAATTAGAGAAAGAGGATTCAAATATAAAAATAAACTATAGTAAAGCGGCATTAAATATAATAAGTAATGCTGCTGATGGGGATATGAGAAAGGCACTAAATATTCTGGAATTAATAATTAGGACACAGCAGACTGCCAAGGATAGCAGTATAGAAATAACAGAAGATTTAGCTCAAGAGTTTTCTCAAAAAAGCTATAATTTTGATAGAGATGGAGATAGGCATTATGATGTATTAAGCGCTTTTCAAAAATCCATAAGAGGAAGCGATACCCAGGCAGCTCTGCTTTACCTAGCCATGCTCCTAAAAGCCGGTGATTTAACCTCAGTTATAAGGAGATTACTAGTTATTGCCTGTGAAGATATAGGACTTGCGTATCCTCAGGCGATATCCATCGTAAAAGCCTGTACGGACACTGCAATGCAAATAGGACTTCCTGAAGCTCAGATACCTTTAGCTGAAGCCGTTATATTATTAGCTGCTTCTCCAAAATCTAACAGCGCTGTTACAGCTATAGGAAGAGCTATGGAGGATGTAAATAAATCAAACATAGGAGATATTCCTACACATTTAAGGGATGGACATTACAGCGGAGCAGAAAAGCTTGGAAGAATGCAGAGCTATAAATATCCTCATAACTTTCCCAATAATTATGTGAACCAGCAGTATCTTCCCGATAATTTAATAGATAAAATCTATTATGAATATGGAAAAAATAAGTTTGAGCAAAGTATGAAATCATATTGGGAAAATATAAAGCAGCGTAATGATATTTAATTAACAAGACCTTATAATTATTGTTGACTTTATTACTCGGCTTTGATATTATAATTTTGTGAATTTATAGTAAACTACTCAGAATTAAGAGGTGATTAAATGAAGCTTTCCACCAAAGGACGTTATGGTGTAAAAGCTATGGTGGACCTTGCTATTCATTATGATGATAATCCGGTATCTATAAAAAGTATATCCCAAAGACAGAATATTTCCGAGTATTACCTTGAACAGTTATTTTCTCCTCTTAGAAAAGCTAAGCTTATAAAGAGTGTCAGAGGAGCTCAGGGAGGTTATTTTCTTAACAAGGATCCGAAGGATATAACAGTGGCTGAGATTATGGAAGTATTAGAAGGTCCTATAGAGATTTCAGAATGTATCGATGGTCTTCCTTGTACTAACGTAGATTGTTGTGCTACAAGGCTGCTTTGGAAAAAAATTAAAGATAGTATCGATGGAGTAATGCAGTCTGTAACACTCCAGGACATCTTAGAGGATTATAAAAGATTAAATTCAAAAAATCTAACTATCAATCTTAGTAACAGGAGTGAGGAAAATGAGTAGAAAAGTTTATATGGATTATTCAGCAACTACCTATGTTAAACCAGAGGTTCTCGATGAAATGTTACCATATTTTACAGAAACATATGGAAATCCATCATCTTTTTATTCCCTTTCAAGAGAGACAAAAAAAGCAATAGATTTAAGTAGAGATAGAGTATCGAAAGCTTTAAAATGTGAACCCAATGAAGTATTCTTCACCGGAGGGGGATCAGAAGCTGATAACTGGGCTATTAAAGGAGCAGCTTTTGCTAACAGAAAAAAAGGGAATCATATAATTACTACAAAAATTGAACATCATGCAGTGCTCCACACCTGCGAATATTTAGAACATCAGGGCTTTGATGTTACATATCTGGATGTTGATTCAGAAGGCTTCATCAGTATTGAAGACCTAAAAAGTGCTATAACAGATAAAACTATATTAGTAACTATAATGTTTGCAAATAATGAAATCGGAACAATACAGCCTATTCAGGAAATAGGAAGTATATGCAGAGAACATAAGATATTGTTCCACACAGATGCGGTTCAGGCAATTGGAAACATAGATATAGATGTGAAGGAATTAAATGTTGATATGTTGTCTTTATCAGCACATAAATTTTATGGTCCTAAAGGTATAGGTGCTCTTTATATCAGAAAAGGAGTAAAAATAGATAATCTTATACATGGAGGTGCTCAGGAGAGAGCAAGAAGAGCAGGAACGGAAAATATTCCTGGTATAGTAGGCTTAGGCAAAGCAATAGAACTGGCTGTAGCAAATATGGAAGAGAGGAATAAAAGAGTAAGAAATCTAAGGGATAAGCTTGTAGAAGGCCTTCTGAAAATACCATACAGTAAGTTAAATGGACCTACAGGGGAAAAGAGACTTCCAGGAAACGCAAATATTTGTTTTAAATTTACTGAAGGTGAATCAATTCTTTTATCTTTAGATTTCGAAGGTATATGCGCATCCAGCGGAAGTGCATGTACTTCAGGCTCCTTAGATCCTTCACATGTGTTACTGGCCATAGGCTTACCTCATGAGATTGCACATGGATCTTTAAGGCTTACATTGGGAGAAGGCAATACAGAGGAGGATGTTGAATATGTTATCCAGACTCTGCCTCCTATTATACAACGATTGAGAGATATGTCACCTTTATGGGAAGATTTTTTAAAAGGGGAGAAAAAATAAATGATATATAGTGATAAAGTTATGGAGCATTTTAGAAATCCGAGAAATGTAGGGGAAATTAAAGACGCTAATGGAATCGGTGAGGTAGGAAATGCTAAATGTGGAGATATAATGAAAATTTACTTAAAGGTAGAAGATAACATTATTAAAGATGTTAAGTTTAAAACCTTTGGTTGTGGATCAGCGATTGCTTCATCAAGTATGGCAACTGAACTTATAAAAGGAAAATCCTTAGAAGAAGCTTGGACTCTAACAAACAAGGCAGTAGCGGAAGCTTTAGATGGTCTTCCACCAGTAAAAATGCATTGTTCTGTTTTAGCAGAAGAGGCAATTCACAAGGCAATAAACGATTATAGAAAATCTCAAGGACTTGAACCTTGGGATTATACAGAGCATGATGATATACATGCAGAAGTTCATGGTGAATAAAAATAATAAAAAATACCTTGTTATCAAGGTATTTGTTTTATTTATAAGTCAATAATCTAAATATAATATATTGAAGGGAAGTTCAGGATGTTTAGAACTAAAGATTATGAATACATGAAGGTTCTAGATACACAGGGAAGAGAGATTGGTTATGTTAAAGATGTAGTAATGGATTTTCATAACAGTGTTATTAAAGGTTTTGTTATTTCAACTAATTCTTTATTATCCAAAAATCAATGTGTTTTAACGGATAATATAGTTTCAATCAATAAAGTTATGATAATTAAAAACACCGATAAATGCAGTTTTATGTGTTTTAAAGATATTAAAGATATGGAGGTCTTTAATCTTCAAGGTGAGATGATGGGAGTTCTTGAAGATATGCTTATAGAACCCTATAATTTTAACATTAAAGGCCTAATTATAGCCTCAGGACTTCTTCATAAGCTGATATACGGAAAAAATATTATTTTACCCATAAATTGCATACTGGGAGAAGACCTTATTATACACTTCGGAGACGATAAAAGAATTAAATTCAAAACTATTCCTCACGGAATAGAGAAAGAGGATTACTATGAGTAAGGTTAATAAAACCTTCCTTAAAAAAGCTTATTCGACGTTTATTGTGCTGGTAATTCTTATAGTTTTTATTTATTTAATATATAAATCCAGGATTTTCAAAGAGATATTCTTTGTCACTTTTTTCTCTTATATACTGGCATACGTTTTAAAGCCCCTTCATCATTGGCTCTATAAAAAAGGTGTAAATAAAAAAATTGCAGCTTTTTTTTTACTGTCAATTATTATGGGCTTTTTTTCTTTAATAATAATTTATTTAATTCCCAGTTTATTTAGAGAAAGTCTAAATATTGAACTCATAATATCAGAGGGGGAGAAATTTGTTAATGATATGATGAGAGGGTTCAATTTGAACAATTTAAAATTCTTAAATATCACAAATGAATTGATTTATGAAAAGATTAATGAAATAATTATGGAATTATCACAAAACGTCGTAAATACATTAGTTAAGTTAGGTGAGAGCTTTATAAGCCTTGCGGTCATCCCGGTTATCACATACTATTTAATAAGTGATGGTGACCTTTTAAATAACAAACTTCTCCTTATACTTCCAACTAAAAAAAGGCAGGTGTTTAAAAAGGTTTCTCAAGATGTTGATAAGATACTGTCAAGATATATAGTAAGCCAGTTAATATTATGCTTCATAATAGGTATATTAACTTTTTCATTCTTATCTTTTTAAAAGTAGATTTTCCTATATGGCTGTCTTTAATCAACGCAATATTAAATATAATACCTTACTTTGGACCTATTTTTGGGGCAATACCGCCTATTTTCATCGCACTGCTACACTCTACTGAAAAAGCTCTATGGACTGCAGTTCTGCTGTTTATAATTCAGCAGGTGGAAGGAGATATTATTTCCCCTAAAATTATTGGAGATAGTGTAAGTATACATCCTATTATGATTATTCTTCTTTTGCTTATAGGACAAAAAGCAGCTGGCTTTGCTGGAATGGTGCTGGCAGTTCCTTTTGCTGTAATAGTTAAAGTGATTTATGAAGATATAAATTATCATTTATTTTAATATCAAGACTATTGAAAGTGCAATTTTAAATGATATTATTGACAGAAAACCGTTATTATCATATAATTTGCCTATAATCTTATATTAAGTGATGACAAGAATGAGTAAATATGCTGAGATATCCAGAGAGGAAGTGTTAGGTGAAAACTTCTTATTAAAGCATGTTGAAGCTGTCTTTGAGCTATAATTCTTTAAGAGATGTATGTTTATACATAATTAGGGTGGTACCGCGGATATATGCTTTCGTCCCTTATATAGGGGATGAAGGCTTTTTTTATTTTTAATTGGAGGGATAATTATGATTACAATGGGTGTAAATGAAATACGAGAAGCTTATTTAAGGTTTTTTGAAAGTAAAGATCATTTAAAAATGGATAGCTTTCCTTTAGTTCCTAAGGAGGATAACAGTTTACTTTTAATAAATGCCGGCATGGCGCCACTAAAACCATACTTTACAGGACTGAAAACTCCTCCATCTTACAGAGTAACAAACTGTCAAAAATGCATAAGGACAGGAGATATAGAAAATGTAGGTAAAACCTCAAGACATGGTACCTTTTTTGAGATGCTTGGAAATTTTTCCTTCGGAGATTATTTTAAAGAGGATGCAATAAAATGGGCTTGGGAATTTGTAACAGAAGTCCTAAAGATATCAAAGGACAGACTTTATGTTACTATATATAATGAGGATGACGAAGCGTACGAAATTTGGAATAAAAAAACCGATGTAGGTGCTTCAAGAATATTCAGACTTGGCAAAGAGGATAACTTCTGGGAGATTGGTCAAGGCCCCTGCGGACCTAGTTCTGAAATACATTATGATAGGGTTGGGATAAAAGTAAACTCAGTAGAAGAATTCATCAAAGCTCAGGAGGAAGATAAGATAATTGAGTTTTGGAATTTAGTATTTACTCAATTTGATAAGGATGAGAATGGTGTTTATCACAAGCTTCCTAACCCTAATATAGACACAGGAATGGGTCTTGAGAGGCTGGCAACAATAATGCAGGGTGTAAATAATATTTTTGAAATTGACACTGTTAAAAATATATTAGAAAAAATCAGCAGCATATCAGGAGTTAAATATAAAAACTCCGAGAAAAGCGATATTTCATTAAGGATTATAGCGGATCACGTCAAAGGTATTACTATGCTTATTTCCGATGGAGTACTTCCCTCCAATGAAGGAAGAGGATATGTACTTAGAAGGTTATTAAGAAGGGCTGCAAGACATGGAAGACTCATTGGAATTAAAGATGCATTTTTAACGGGAATAGTGGATGAAGTGATTAAAATGTACAAAGGCGCTTATCCTGAATTAGAAGATAAGAAAGATTATAATTAAAAAAATAGTAGCAATTGAAGAAGATAAGTTTAATGAGACAATAGATTCCGGTATGACTATACTAAATGCTTATATTAAAGAGATGACAGATAATAACCAATCAGTGCTCAGCGGTGAAAATGCTTTTAAGCTTTATGATACTTATGGTTTTCCTCTTGAACTTACTGAAGAAATACTGGAAGAAAAGAATCTGAAGGTTGATAAAGATGAGTTTAATAATGAAATGGAAAGCCAGAGAACAAGAGCTAGAAACGCAAGAAGCGAAAGCAATTACATGGGTGCAGAAGAAAATATACTTAATAAGATAGATAGTGGGGTGGAAACCCGATTTGTTGGTTACAGCGAAACCAGAACTGAAACCGTGGTAGAAATTATTTCGAAGGAAAATGAATTTGTACACTCCATAGAACAGGGAGAAGAAGGCTTCGTTTTAACAGAAAAAACTCCATTTTATGCTGAAATGGGAGGTCAAGTGGGGGATACAGGATTAATCTACAATGAAAGCTTTGAAGGAGAGGTTTTTGACTGCAAAAAAAGTATTGCAGGGAAGATTGTTCATGTTATTAAGGCTAAAAAAGGTCAACTTAAAACAGGAGACTCTGTTATATTAGAAGTGAACAACGAAAGAAGACAAAATATATGTAGGAACCATACTGCCACACATATACTGCATAAGGCTCTTAAAACTATATTAGGAGACCATGTTAACCAAGCAGGTTCCTTAGTTGACAAAGATAAGCTAAGATTTGACTTTACTCATTTTTCTTCATTAACTGATGAAGAAATAGAAAACATAGAAGAGCTTGTTAATAAAGAAATAATGGAAGCATATATGGTAGATACACAGGAAATGGAGCTGGAGGATGCAAAGAAAGCCGGTGCTATGGCTTTATTCGACGAGAAATATGCTGATAAAGTCAGAGTTGTTTCAGTGGGAGACTTCAGTAAGGAATTATGTGGAGGAACACATGTAAAAAACTCAGGACAGATTGGAATGTTTAAAATTATCTCCGAATCAGGAATTGCTGCTGGAATAAGAAGGATTGAAGCATTAACAGGAGTTAACGCTTTAAAATATATGGAGGAAAAAACAGATATAATTAAAGAAGGTGCCAATATTTTAAAATCCAGTGAAAAGGAATTTATCAGAAAGCTAACATCTGTAGTTAATGAACTAAAGGAAAAGGAAAAAGAGATAAATGATCTAAAGCATAAATTGGTTGCTGGTGCTGAGGATGAAATATTATCTTCCATGGTGAATATTAAAGGTGTTAATCTAATTACTGCAAAGCTAGATGGGGTAGATACTAATTCCCTTAGAGATCTTGCTGAAAAGCTTAGGAGCAAAGCTAAGGACGGTCTTGTTGTTCTTGCAGGTATATCAGAAGATAAAGTTAATTTCGTTGCAATGGCTTCAAAAGAAGCGGTATCCAAAGGTGTTCACTGTGGTAAAATAATTAAGGAAATAGCAGCAATAGCCGGCGGCGGTGGCGGTGGCAGACCAGATATGGCTCAAGCCGGTGGAAAGCTTCCAGAAAAAGCACAGGAGGCACTGAATAAAATTGTAACAATATTAGAAACTCTTATTAAGTAGTATACTTTTTTGCCAATTTGTTCTATAATTATATTAATAGTTAAAGAGATATTGAATAAGAGATAAATAATTAGTATATAATAAAAACAAAATAAACTTTGCTTTAAATAATAATGGCAAGGGGGTGAAGCTGCTTAACCAGATTAAGCGGCGATAGATGGGTAACAATGAAAACACAATGCAGTTTGATTTCTCACGAAGTAAAAAAGAGCTAACTAGGTCTATTATTTCAGAGGTTTATGATGCTTTAAGCGAAAAAGGCTATAATCCTGTTAATCAGCTTGTAGGATACCTTATATCCGGTGATCCTACATATATAACTAACTATAAGGGTGCCAGAGCATTAGTTAGAAAGCTGGAAAGAGATGAGATACTAGAAGAGGTTATTAAAGCTTATTTAGAAATCAAATAAATAAAAAGTGCCCTAGTAGGCACTTTTTATTTAATAAAGGAGTGCTTATGAGAATAATCGGACTGGACATAGGAGATAAGACTATAGGAGTGGCTGTAAGCGATCCATTGGGTATAACTGCTCAAGGCTTAACAACAATACATCGTAAAGGTAAGGAAAAAGACGCTGCGGAGATAAAAAAATATATTGATGAGTACTGTGCAGAAATAATTCTTGCAGGACTTCCTAAGAATATGAACGGCTCTATAGGAAGTCAGGGGGAAAAGGTGGAAAAATTTTGCCAATTTCTTGAAAAAAGGCTTAATATTAAGATTCTTTTTTGGGATGAAAGATTGACTACTGTAGCAGCGCATAAAGCTATGTTAGAAGCTGACTTATCGAGAGAAAAAAGGAAAAAGATAGTTGATAAGCTGGCTGCAGTTTACATACTTCAGGGATATTTAGATAAAAATAATTTTAATAAAAGGAGAGAATAATATGGAAAATGAAATAGATACTATTGTCCTTCAGGATGAAGAGGGTAATGAGATAGAATTTCAGGTTCTAACAAAGCTTGATATAGAACAAGACGAGTATATAATCGTTGCTCCTGTGGACGATGAAGAAGCAGATGCAATCGCTTTGAAAATCGTTACTGATAATGAGGGGAATGAAGTGCTGATAACTGTAGATGATGAAGATGAATATGAAATGGTATCAGAAGCATACAGCGCCATTTTCTCAGATGATCCATTAAATTAAGATAGAGGTAAGGTTATGTCAAATTTATCCATGGAAGAAATTCAAAAATTAAAAGAAAATTTAAAACAACGTGGTTATAAATTAACTCCTCAAAGAAGAGCTATTCTAGATGGAATAGTAAAAAATGAAGGTAAGCATTTAACTGTAGAAGAAATATATGATGATGTTAAGCTTGAATGTCCGGAAATTGGGTTGGCTACTGTGTACAGAACAGTATTATTGCTTGAAGAAATGGGAATAATATATCGATTAGATTTAGAGGACGGCTGTGCTAGGTTTGAGCTTGTACATGAAAATGAAAACCATAGGCATCATCATTTAGTATGCAGTAACTGCGGAAAAGTCATTGAAGTTGAAGGCGATCTGCTGGATAACCTTGAAAATAACATTGAAAACAAATATAAGTTCAAAATTATGGATCATAGTGTTAAGTTTTTTGGAATATGTAATGAGTGCCAATCAGAAAAATAAATATAATAAGAAGGAGGGGTGCTGATGAAAAGAGAAAAGGAAAAAATAAAGATAATTCCTTTAGGGGGCCTTAATGAAATAGGCAAGAATTTAACTGCAATAGAATATAAAGATGATATAATAGTTATTGATTGCGGTTTGAAATTTCCAGACGAAGATATGTTTGGAATTGATGTAGTTATTCCTGATATCAGCTATCTAATAAAAAATAAAGACAAAGTAAAAGGTATTTTTCTGACACACGGTCATGAGGATCATATTGGTGCTCTACCATATGTATTAAAGCAGTTAAATGTGCCTGTATATGGTACAAAATTAACCTTAGGTATAGTAGAAACAAAGCTTAAGGAGCATGGATTGCTAAGCTCTGTGGAGTTAATTAGAATTAATCCACGAGATATAATAAAACTTAAAACTATATCCGTAGAATTTATAAAAACAAATCACAGTATTGCAGATTCAGTAGCTATGGCAATACATACACCTATAGGAGTTGTAATTCATACTGGAGACTTTAAAGTAGATTATACTCCTATAGATGGTGAAATAATCGACTTGGCCAGATTTGCTGAGCTTGGGAAAAAAGGTGTTCTGCTTATGCTAGCTGACAGTACTAATGTTGAAAGACCAGGCTATACCATGTCAGAGAGTACAGTAGGTAACACTTTTGAAAGTATATTTTCTACTGCTAAAAGTAGAATTTTAGTAGCTACCTTTGCCTCTAACGTTCATAGATTACAGCAAATTATAACAGCAGCACATAAATATGGAAGAAAAGTTGCTGTTTCCGGAAGAAGTATGGAGAATATTGTAGCCGTAGCTTTGGAGCTTGGTTATTTAGAATTTGAAAAAGATACTTTAGTAAGTGTTGATGCAATAAATAAATATCCGCCTGAAAAAGTAGTTATAATAACTACCGGAAGTCAGGGAGAACCTATGTCAGCTCTTTCAAGGATATCAAACAATGACCATAAAAAAATCTCCATTAATCAGGGGGATTTAGTGATAATTTCAGCTTCACCAATACCAGGAAATGAAAAATTGATATCCAAAGTTATCAATCAATTATTTAAAAAAGGTGCGGAAGTTATATATGAATCTCTGGCAGATGTTCACGTATCCGGTCATGCTTGTCAGGAAGAACTTAAACTTATGCATGCTCTAGTAAAACCAAAATACTTTATGCCTGTGCATGGTGAATACAGACACCTTAAACAGCATGCAGAGCTAGCAATCAAATTAGGATTACCTGAGGATAATGTAATAATAAGCGATAATGGGGATATTATAGAAGTGAGCAAGGATATCCTTAGAAAGAATGGCAGTGTTACATCAGGAAATGTATTTGTAGATGGACTTGGAGTAGGTGACGTAGGTAATATTGTATTAAGAGATAGAAAGCATCTTTCTCAGGATGGAATATTAACAGTAGTAGTTACTATTGAAAAGGAAAGCAGTTCTGTCATAGCTGGGCCAGATATTATATCTAGAGGGTTTGTTTATGTAAGAGAATCCGAAGATCTAATGGAGCAGGCAAAGGATATTGTTAAGCAGGTTCTTAGAGAATGTGAAGATAAAGGTATAAAGGATTGGGCTACATTGAAATCAAAAATAAAAGAAGGACTGAGAATATATCTTTATGAAAAAACTAAGAGAAAACCTATGATACTTCCTATTATCATGGAAATATAACAATAAAAATATATATAACTTTAGCTTTTGATGTTAAATTATTTATATTTTTTATATAAATTTTATATCAAATCATACAGCTAAGTTGACTTTTATAAACCTAAATATTAGAATAAATAATGGTTATTTAAAATTGGATACTTAAAGTATCCAATTTTTTTTAAACTAAAGATGTCGGAGGATTAAATTATGGAATTATATACAAGAAATGATATAAGAAACATAGCGATTATTGCCCACGTAGACCATGGTAAAACTACACTAGTGGATGCTATGCTTAGACAGAGCAATGTTTTCAGAGAAAATGAAAAGATTGATGAAAGAGTTATGGACTCTAATGACTTAGAAAAAGAAAGAGGAATAACTATTCTATCAAAAAATACAGCTGTCAGTTATAATGATATTAAGATAAATATAGTAGATACTCCCGGACATGCTGATTTCGGCGGAGAGGTTGAAAGAGTTCTTAAGATGGTTGATTCTGTATTACTGGTGGTAGATTCCTACGAAGGACCAATGCCTCAGACTAAATTTGTACTTAGAAAAGCCTTAGAGCTTAATTTAAAACCTATTGTAGTTATAAATAAGATTGATAAAAAGGATGCAAGACCGATTATTGTAATTGATGAAGTTTTTGATCTCTTTGTAGAACTTGGAGCAAATGATGAACAGCTTGACTTTCCAATAGTATATGCTTCAGCTAGAGAAGGATTTGCAAGATATGAACCTGAAGATACAAATAATGATATGATTCCTCTTTTTGAAACTATAATAAAACATGTTGCAGCCCCAAAGGGATATATTGATAAAGCTTTTCAAATGCTTATTACTACTTTAGACTCAAATGAGTATGTAGGAAAGATAGCCATTGGAAAAATAGAAAGAGGAAGTGTTAAAAAAAATTCTCAGGTAACAGTATTAAAATCAGACGGAAAATCATTTAACACTAAGGTATCAAATTTATATGTATACAACGGTCTTAGGAAAACAGAAACAAATGAAGCGTTTTTAGGTGATATTATAGCCATCAGTGGTTTAGGAGATGCAAATATAGGTGATACCGTTGCAGATGCTTCAAATCCAGAAGCTTTGCCCTTCGTTAACATTGATGAGCCTACATTAAATATGAATTTTATGGTTAATGATTCGCCTTTTGCCGGAAGAGAAGGAGATTTTGTTACGTCCAGACATTTAAGGGATAGACTTATGAGAGAATTAGAAACCAATGTAAGCTTAAGGGTAAAAGAATTATCTCCAGACTGTTTTGAAGTCAGTGGAAGAGGAGAACTGCATCTTTCTATACTAATAGAAACAATGAGAAGAGAAGGCTTTGAGTTCCAAGTTTCCAAGCCAAGCGTTATTTTTAAGCAAGAAGATGGGGTTAAAACTGAACCTATGGAATATCTGACTATCGATGTACCTGAAGAATTTATGGGACCGGTAATGGAAAAACTAGGACCAAGAAAGGCAGAAATGGTTAATATGACATCTGCCACTAATGGATACACAAGATTAGAATTTAATATACCATCAAGAGGACTTATAGGTTTTAGAAATGAGTTTCTAACAGATACCAGAGGAAATGGTATAATGAACCATGTATTTAACGGATATGAAAAGTTTAAAGGAGAAATACCTGAAAGAAATCGAGGTTCTTTAGTGGTATTTGAAAGTGGAGAAGCTGTAACATATGGTCTTTACAATGCACAAGAAAGAGGTACTTTATTTATAGAACCAGGGGCAGAGGTCTATGCTGGTATGATTGCAGGAGAATGCTCAAGAGCAGACGATATTGAGGTTAATGTATGTAAGAAAAAGCATCAATCTAATACAAGAGCTTCAGGTTCTGATGATTCATTAAGACTTACGCCAATTAGAAAATTATCTTTAGAACAGTGCTTGGAATTTGTAAATGCTGACGAATTAGTTGAAGTTACTCCAAAGAGTATTAGAATGAGGAAAAAAATATTAGATGGTGCTGAAAGAAAGAGATTAATATCAAGAAATCGATAAAAATTTTATCTTATAAACTGTGGGGGTATTTTTATGAGAAAGAAGATGTTTTTGTCAATTGCTGTTTTGATACTGATTTTGTTAGGGGGAAGCTTTTTATATTATAACTCAGTTATTAATCATCCTTTAAAAGGCAGTGAAGAGATTGAAGTAATTGTTAATAAGGGAGACACTTTATATAACCTGCTTAGTAAGTTGAAAAACGAAGGGAAATTAAAAAACCTTCCATTGACCAAGTTATATATCAAAATTAATTCCGTAAGCGGTAATATAAAGCCTGGAAATTACAAAATTCAATCAGATATAACTTTAGGAAATTTTATAGATGAGATAAAAAAAGGAAATGAAGCAGATAATTCAGTT
>NZ_CCXI01000061.1 GCF_000820705.1 Clostridium polynesiense
ATAATTCAGTTAAAGTAACTATTCCAGAAGGCTTTGATATTAATAAAATAGCATTAAAGCTTCAAGAAGCCGGATTGGTAGAAAAAGAGGCTTTCATTAATTCAGTAAAGGATTATGCAGCACCAGAGTATATTAAATCATCTAAGGACAAAAAATATAATATTGAAGGCTTCCTCTTTCCTGATACCTATTCATTTAAAAAGGGGTCCAGCAATAATGAAATAATTGAAAAAATGATGAAGAGGTTTGAGGAAGTACTTGAAGAATCTGAAAAAGAATTAAATAAAAGTGTTTCTAAGGATAAAATTGAAGAAACAATAATTATTGCTTCTATGATTGAAAAAGAAGCCAGGAATAAAGAAGAAATGCCAATAATAGCTTCTGTTATGAAGAATCGCATCAATAAAAAGATGCCTCTTCAGATAGATGCAACGGTGTTATATGCGTTAGGAACTCATAAAGAAATAGTAACATACAAAGATTTAGAGGTTAATTCACCTTATAACACATATAAGATACCTTCTCTGCCTGCAGGACCAATTGCAAGCCCAGGTAAAGAAGCAATTAAAGCTGCAATAAATCCTGCTGAAACAAATTATTTGTATTATTTATATGATAAAAAAGGCTCTCATTTTTTCACAGCGGATTATAATGAGTTTTTAAAGAAAAAGAATGAATTCGGATACTAGCGGAGGATTTGGATGAATGGAATAACATATGATTATATGGAGGATTATATTAGAGGCCTGCTTCCTGAAAATAGCGGTGTACTTAATGAATTAAGAAGCTTTGCAGAGAAAAAAAATGTCCCTATAGTTCAGAAGGAAACTGCTAGGTTTCTTGAATTAATGGTATCTATTCAAAAACCTAGAAAAATTTTAGAGTTAGGGACCGCAATAGGTTATTCAGCCATATTAATGAGTGAGGCGTTAAATAATAAAGTAGATATAACCTCAATTGAAAGAGATACAAACATGATAGCAGAAGCTGAAAAGAACTTTGCTAAATATGGATTTGACAACATAAATATACTTCAGGGTGATGCCTTAGAGGTTCTTGAGAATTTAAATGAAAAATATGATTTGATTTTTATGGATGCTGGAAAAGGTCATTATAATCATTTTCTTCCCAATTGCTTAAGACTTCTTTCTGAAGAAGGAATAATCATAGCTGATAATGTACTATTTAGAGGTATGGTTGCTAATAATGATTTACTTAAAAGAAGAAAGATAACTATTGTAAAGCGTATGAGAAAGTATTTAGAAGAAGTAAATGCGGATTCTGATTTAATAACCTCGGTAATTCCTATGGGGGACGGAATAGCAGTTACAAGAAGGAGGTTAAAACTATGAAAGCACCAGAGTTATTAGCTCCAGCAGGGAGTTTAGAAAAATTTAAAAACTGCAATAGATTATGGAGCTGATGCTGTTTATTTAGGCGGGAGCAGACTTAATTTAAGAGCTTTTGCAGATAATTTCTCTACGGAAGAAATACGAGAAGGCGTTTACTATGCTCATAAAAGAGGGAAAAAGGTTTATGTGACTCTGAATGTTTTTCCTCATAACTCAGATTTAAATGGCTTAGAAGAATATTTAATTCAGTTAAATGAACTGAATGTAGACGCAATAATAGTATCTGACCCCTCTATCATAATTACTGCTAAGGAAGTTGTTCCTGATTTGGAAATACATTTAAGTACACAAGCAAATAACGTCAACTGGAAAGCTGCACAGTTTTGGCACGCCGCTGGTGTTAAAAGAATCGTTCTTGCAAGAGAGTTGTCTTTGAAAGAAATTAAGGAAATAAGAAGTAAATTATCAGAAGACTGTGAGTTGGAGGCCTTTATCCACGGATCAATGTGCATGTCATATTCAGGAAGATGTTTGCTGTCGAATTATCTCACCGGCAGAGACGCAAATAGGGGAGCATGTGCGCAACCCTGCAGATACAAATATTATTTAATGGAAGAAAAAAGACCGGGGGAATACTTTCAAGTTATTGAAGATGATAAGGGTACATATATAATGAATTCAAAAGATTTATGTATGATTGAACATATACCTGAACTTATAAAAAGTGGAATTCATTCCTTTAAAATAGAAGGTAGGATGAAGAGTTCTTATTATGTTGCTGCTGTTGTAAAATCATACAGACAAGCAATAGATGAATATTTGAAAAATCCTGAATCATATGAGTTTGATAGAAAGTGGATGGATAACTTAAATAAAGTTTCACACAGACAATATCATACCGGTTTTTATTTTGGAGAGAAGAAAAAACAGATTTATGAAACATCATCATATATAAGAGACTATGATATAGTAGGTGTTGTTAAGTCCTACGATAAAGAAAACAAAAGAGCAGTTATTGAACAGAGAAACAAAATTTTTGAAGGGGATAAGGTAGAGGTTTTAAGACCAAAAGGGGATAATTTTGAAATTTCAATTATAGATTTAAAAGATGATCAAGGTAATACCATTGACTCTACACCCCGTGCTCAAATGGTTTATAGTGTATATAGCGACATTATACTTGAAGAAAAGGATATGCTTATAAAAGGCAAGGGGGAAAATAATTGATGAAAAAGCCCATTCTTATAGGAATTACAGGTGGAACAGGGTCTGGAAAGAGTACTGTTGCAAAGGAGATATATAAAAAGTTTACAGAAGATTGTATAGCTATGATAGAGCAGGATTCTTATTACAAAGATCAAAGCCATTTATCCCTTGAAGATAGAGTTAAAACTAACTATGACCATCCGGATGCTTTTGATAATGAGCTTTTAGTTGAGCATTTACAGAAATTGCTTAAAGGATATAGTATAGAAAAACCTATATATGACTTTTCTATCCATAACAGAAAAAAAGAAACTATAAGAGTTGAACCAAAAGAAATAATAATTGTAGAAGGAATTTTAGTACTTGAAGATCCAAAATTAAGAGATATATTAGATATTAAAATTTATGTTGATACTGATGCAGATGTGAGGATAATAAGAAGATTAGTCAGGGATATCAACGAAAGAGGAAGAACAGTTGAATCGGTGATAAATCAATATCTAAGTGTTGTAAGGCCGATGCATCTGCAGTTCACTGAGCCTACAAAACGGTATGCCGATATTATAATTCCCGAAGGCGGTCATAATAAAGTTGCTATAGATATATTAGTTGCAAATATTAAACAAATATTGCAAAAATAGAAATAAGGTATGAAACATCTTCCCATGGGCAATAATCTAGCTGGGGAGGTGTTTTTTTATTGTTTTATAGAATAGATAAAATTAGATTAATTAAAATAAAAGCTATGGTACTTTTATTATTCCTACTGTTAAGTATAAGATTATCATACTTTCAGTATTTTAAAAGAGATTATTTTAAAGGATTAGCAGACGATCAATATATTTATCACGAAAAAATATCCGATATAAATTATCAGCTTTTAGACATAAGGGGCAAGTATTTAAATAATGTAGTACCAAAGTATTCAGCAGTATTTGATGCGAGATTATTTAAACTAAACAATTATGAGGCTAATTTAGATAACTTAATGGCATTGAACTACATAATAAAGGAAGTAGATGAAAGTTTTGACGTTAATAATATACTCAACAAAAGTTCTGGTAAAATTTATATAAATATAGATGAAAAAACTCATTATAAAATACAGCAGATTGCTGGAAAAATTAAAGGTGTATACAGCTGGAGATATGATAGCTTAGATAGAACTGACAGTTGGAATATTACAAATGTAATAACAAATTTGAATAGTTGGAATGATAGATCAAAGGATTATAACTCCATAGAAGGAGGGTTAAAATCATTAATCAGAGATAATAAAGCAGAAATTAAATTTCAAGTTAATAAAAGCGGGTATATAAAAGAAGCAGGGTATAAGCTACCCAATAAAGCAAATGTTTTTTTGACCTTGGATAGTGATTTACAAAGTAAAATTAAAAAAATTTTGTTGAATGAGAAGTTTAATAGATTTTCACAGATTGGAGCCGTGCTTATAAAAGCTGAAACAGGAGAAATTAAAGCAATTGTGCAAAAAAATGATAATCAGCCTAATATTAATATAGCAGCATCACTACAAGGATATCCTCCAGGATCTACCTTTAAGCTTCTTACTGCAGAACTCGCCCTTGATAAAGGCGTTATTTCTAAAGACGAAAAATTAACATGCACAGGTAAATACTGTAAGAAAAATAACCTGTCTCATCCCCATGGAAGAATTAATTTAGAACAGGCTATTAATTACTCTTGTAATGATTATTTTATCGAAATAGGAAATAAGATTACAACAGATGAGATAATTAAGTATGCAGAAAAGAATGGATTTTTAAGTAAAATATTAAATTTTAATGATGAGGCATCAGGGGTATTAAATAAACCTCAAAAGGATGAAACAAATAATAATTTAGTTTTGGGATACAGCATTAATGCAACTCCGGTTCAAGTAGCAGCAGCAATTTCTCCTATTGTAAATAATGGTAAATTAATTAAGCCTTATATTATTAAAAAAATCACGGATTTAGATAATAATGTGATAAAAGAGTTTACTACTGAATCAAGTATAGTTACCTCAAATAAAACAGCAAATACTATTAAAAGCTACATGAGAAGCACAGTTACTAATGGTACTGGAACCGTAGCAAATATTAGCGGTATGGATGTTGGAGGAAAAACAGGAACGGCTAGCTCTTTTGATGGAAAAGCAATGCATACTCACGGATGGTTTGCTGGATATTTTAAAAAAAATAATGAGCAGTACATTTTAGTTACTTTTGTACCTAATATAGACGGTAAAAATGAATTAGGCGAAGAGTTTCAGGGAAGTAATACCGCCGGAGTAGTGTTTAAAGATATTTTATTATGTCTTAAATAAAAAAACAAAATTATAGAAGCACCATTAATAGTGCTTCTATAATTAAATACACATTTATGACTATTAAATCAAGGGTTTTTCTATTAAAGTTGCAAAGATAAAATCATGGGCATGACCATCATTTGTGGTGGTTGTGTCTTTGGCTAAATGAACGTGCTTACCGTTACCTACATCTACAGCTGGACCGGTAGTAGTACAAATGCTGTGATAATGGTCATAAAAATCTGTAGTAGTTCTAATTTTGTGAACGTGAGAACCACCGCAGTAAATTGCTTCACCGGTTACTCCTGCAAATCTGTGATTGTGGAGATCAGTGGATTTTTCTGCTATTTTTGTGCTTCCAAGAAATTCATGAACATGCTCTTGTTCGTCATGGCATGGGTCTTTTCCATGTTGGTAATCATCATACATACATTTCATTTGTAAACCTCCTAATATAATTGAAGATAGTATATAATATGACGAATAAAATCATATAGTGAAATAAAAATAAGATAATAATAAGAAATATAGATATCAATAATACTAATTGTATTTATAATTACCTGTTGAAAGTGTCAACAAATTTAGAGTTCTTGAATAAAATATTAATAAGCACTATTGGGAGGAGCAACTAGTGTTTGTTATTAATTATATTATAGATGTGCTAGGAAACATTGCATTTTTTACAGGTTATATAAGTGGTGGTAATTCATTTCCTAAACCGCTGGATGAAAAAGAAGAAGAAGAATATCTCAAAAAATTAAGAAATGGTGATCAAGACGCAAAGAATATTTTGGTTGAAAGAAATCTGAGGTTAGTAGCACATATAGTTAAAAAATATACTTATCCAGGAAAGGATATTGATGATTTAATCTCCATAGGTACAGTAGGCCTTATTAAAGCTATTGATTCCTTTGATATATCTAAAGGTACTAGACTTGCTACTTACGCAGCCAGATGTATAGAAAATGAAATATTAATGCTTATAAGAAATAATAAGAAAGCAAAGGGAGAAGTTTATCTTCAGGATCCTGTAGGAGTGGATAAGGAAGGTAATGAAATTTGTCTTATGGATGTTTTAAGCAGTGAAGATGATTCAATAACTGAAATAGTGGAAAACAAGATTCAGATAAAAAAACTATATTATAAAATATACAATTCACTTCAAGATAGGGAAAGAGCAATTATTGAGATGAGATATGGATTCATAGACGGAAATTGTATGACACAGAGAGAAATTGCAAAGCTTTTGGGAATATCTAGATCATATGTTTCTAGAATTGAAAAAAAGGCTTTGAAAAAGCTTTTAAAAGAATTAAGTGGTAAATTCAAATGACACTCTTAAATCCTCTTAATGCATCTGTATTAAGAGGATTTTATATTATTATGTAGAATAAATAAATGAGGTGTATAAAATGAAAAGGTGTGGTTTATTAGGCAGAAATATTCAATATTCCTTATCTCCTAAAATACATAATGAATACTATATAAAAAATAATCTTCCTTTCACATATGAATTATTTGATGTTGGTCAGCAGGAATTAGAAGACTTCATGGTAAACTGTTATGAAAATAAAATAATTGGTTTTAATATAACTATTCCATACAAGGAAGCTGTATTGGATTTTCTTGATGAATTAAAATATCCATCAGATAAAATTGGAGCTGTTAATACTGTTAAGATAGCGGAGGACGGAAAGAAGATTGGCTATAACACTGATTATTTTGGTTTTATAGAAAGTCTTATGGAAAACGATATTGATGTTAAAAATAAACGGGCATTGATAGTGGGAAGCGGAGGTTCAGCAAAAGCTGTATATATAGCTTTAAAGGATTTAAAAGCTAAAAATATTTCAGTGTTATGCCGTAGAATAGAAAAGGCAGGTATGTTTTTTATGGATGCTGATATAATAAAGTACCATAATATATCCTTAAACAAATATGATCTAGTAATTAACTGTACTCCCTTAGGAAATATTAATTTCAAAGGAAAGCCTATAGAATTGCTGGATTATAACGAAGATTTAATAGTGTATGATTTAAATTATATTCCTGAGAAATCTGAATTTATTATGGATGCAGAATCAAAAGGGCTCAAAGCTATAAATGGTAAGTCAATGCTCATAAATCAGGCTATACACTCAATTAATATATGGAAGGAACTAATATAGTTCGTATGAGGAGGTTAAAAATTGGCAACGTTAAAAGAACTATTGGAAATGACTGTTAATCAAAATGCATCGGACCTGCATCTTACAGTAGGTTTACCGCCTACCATAAGGGTGAATGGTAAGCTGTCTCCCTTTAGCAATGTTAAATTAACACCGAAAGACACTGAAAAGTTTTCTAAGGAAATATTAGGTGAACTTTATGACAGCTACATAGCAGAAGGAGAAATAGATACCTCTTATTCGATTCCAGGATTAGGAAGATTTAGAGTTAATGTCTTTAAGCAGAGGAACAGCAGTGCAATAGCAATCAGAGTTATTAAATTAAAAATACCTACGCTTCAAGAGTTAGGGCATCCACCGGTTATAAAAGAACTTTTAAATAAAAAAAGAGGACTTATTTTGGTTACAGGACCTACAGGCAGCGGTAAAAGCACTACATTAGCAGCTATGATAAATGAAATAAATAATACCCGTGACGGCCATATAATAACTTTGGAAGATCCTATTGAATATCTTCACAAGCACAATAAATGTATAATAAACCAAAGAGAAATTGGAAAAGATTCTAAAAGTTATAAGAATGCATTAAAATCAATTCTTCGTGAAGATCCTGATGTTATATTAATAGGAGAAATGAGAGATATAGAAACTATATCTATTGCTATAACAGCAGCGGAAACAGGGCATTTGGTTCTTTCCACATTACATACTATTGGAGCAGCAAAAACAATTGACAGGATTATCGATGTTTTTCCTCCTTATCAGCAGCAGCAAATACGAATTCAGCTTTCCGCAGTGCTTCAGGGGATTATATCCCAACAGCTTGTTCCAACATCACAGGATGAAAGAACTGCATCTTTAGAGATTATGGTTGCTACCCAGGCAATTCAGAATATGATAAGAGAAGGAAAGACTCATCAGATAGAATCGGCTGTACAAACAGGCGGGAAATATGGAATGAAAACTATGGACATGGCTTTAACGGAACTATATAAAAAGGGAGTAATAAGTGAAGAAACAGCTTTAACCCATAGTGTAGATAAAGAAATGATAACTCGAATGTTAATGTTATAAATTAAAGACAGAAAAAAGCAGTTCTAAAAGAACTGCTTTTATTGACTTAAAAAGCCAGATAATCATACATTTTAATACATCCATCTCGGTTACAATTATTAGGTTCCTTATTTTCTTTTTTTAATTCCTTCAGCAAGCTGCTTATTAACTCTCTTTTCATATTATCCCTCCATCTATATTTAAGTTATGGAAATAATATAAAAGCTAGCCAAAGGACTCGTCTTTTCGATGAAACAAAGACTGCTGGAAACAGCTAACTTTTTTTGCTCATCTCATAAATATGACCTCCTAATAATTTTATAATATTGCAAATATTCTAAATATATTATAACATATATATTTTACAATTACAATTTTTAGATTTGTATAAAATGAAGAGGTTTTCTAATAAAAATGTTATAATGTATATATAAAGCCATTTTTTATGCTTGTATTGGTAAAATATAATAATATTGTTATTGAATAATATTATATTTTACAAAACATATATAGTATTTAAATCATATTTGTGCTAAAATAACTGTGATACAGGGGGGATAATAACTATGGAAATAGTCAAATCAATTGCCCAATCACCGTTTACAATAGTATTTACTAATATAGTCTTGATAATATCAATGTATTATTTAATATTATCATTTTTTGGTATTGCAAGGTTTAAAAAATTTAAAAACTTTGAACCTACAAAAAGTTTTGCTATAGTGATTGCGGCACACAATGAAGAAGCAGTAATAAAAGATATAATAGAGAGTTTAAAAAAAATAAATTATCCGTCGCACCTATATGACATCTTTGTTATAGCTGATAATTGTACTGATAAAACCGCACAAATATCAAAAAAAGCAGGAGCTATAGTATACGAAAGAACAAGTAAAGAAAAAAAAGGTAAGGGCTATGCTCTTGAGTGGATGTTTGACAAGTTGTTTAAAATGAATAAAAAATATGATGCTGTTTCGATTTTTGATGCAGATAATCTTGTTTCCAGCAACTTTTTATTAGAAATGAATAAAATGCTTTGCTCAGGATATAAGGTTGTACAAGGGTATTTGGACAGTAAAAATCCTAAGGATACCTGGATTACTGGAAGTTATTCAATATCATTTTGGACTTCTAACAGAATGTTTCAGCTTTCAAGAAGTAATTTAGGATTGTCTAATCAATTAGGCGGTACAGGATTTTGTATTGATATGGAAATATTGAAAGAGTTAGGCTGGGGGGCCACCTGTTTAACTGAGGATTTAGAGTTTACCTGTAAATTGGTGTTAAATGGATATAAAGTAGGCTGGGCACACGATGCTATAATATATGATGAAAAGCCTTTGACTTTATCTCAATCCTGGTCTCAAAGGAAAAGGTGGATGCAGGGATTTGCTGATGTTTACAGCAGGTATTTCCCTAAGCTGGTTAAAAGGGCTATAACTAAGCTGGATTTTGTGGCTATAGATTGTGCGCTTTACAGCGTTCAGCCTATTATAATAATTTTATTGGGATTAGCAATGGTGCTAAACTATATTATTACTATATTTGCTGCTCCTGAACTCTTAAATGAAGCCATTAGAACAATACAGAGTGCTAACATACAGATTACAAAAGTCTTTGGTGTACTGCTTTTTGTTTTTCAGTTTCTATATACTCCATTTTTATTATATCTGGACAAAAAACTTAGCTGGAAGGTATTCTTTTATTATCTTATATATCCCATATACTCTATTACATGGATTCCTATAGCAATTCAAGGGATAATGAATAAGAATAATAAGGAATGGTCACATACTCAACACACTAGAAGTATTGGCATAAACGAATTAGAGAAAGCTAATTAAAAAACAGCCTTTGGCTGTTTTTTTATATATAATAATATAATTAATTTACAAAAAATATAGAGGAAATTAATTTGATGTGTTGAATATATATTTAAAACCTATGAAAAAAGGAGGAATAATCGAAGGAATATGGACGGCAAAATAATTGTTGGAATAGATATCGGTTCATCGGAAATATGCGCTGTAGCAGGAAAATCTGATCTGTCTGGAGAAATAGAGATAATTGGAAAGGTTAAAAAATCCTCCAAAGGCATTGACAGAGGCAGGGTAACTGATTTATTTGGAGCCTCTGCATCTTTAGAGGACGTTATTATGGACTTGGAAAGTATTATAGGTACTAAAATCAGTGACGTTTTTCTGGCAATTTCAAATGGAACTGCTGAGCTAATTGAAACAGAGGCTTCAGTTATGATTTCCAGTATAGAAAGAAAAGTAACCAGGAGAGATATAGAAAGAGTTTATGAATCAGCAAAACAAGTGACCTCACTCAAAGGTAGAAATATAATTGAATTTGTTAATGTAAAATTTATTTTAGACGGCGATAAAGAGACTGAAAATCCAGTAGGCATGAACTGTGATAATCTATACATTAAGGCTACTGCCGTTTCTGTGGATGATTCAATATATGACGGTTACTATAAATGCTTTTTAAAAATCGGAAAGAATATTGAAGGTATACGGTTATCCTGTGAAGCTGCTTCTCAGTTATTAATAGACGATATTGACAAAATGAGAGGAATTGCACTAGTAGACAGCGGAACTTCTAAAACTGATATATCTATTTACACAGCGGGAAGACTGCAGAATATCACTCAGATTCCTCTTGGTGGTGCCAATATTTCTAATGACATAAAATATTGCTTTGAAGTTGGTGATAATGAAGCAGAAAAAATTAAAGAACAGCTGAAATTTGATGGTAATGACTTAATGAATAATATAACTAATAACTATGACAGCAAAATGGCTGAAGAAGTCGTAGAGGCTAGGATTAATGAAATTATTTCATACATTAACCAATCGTTAAAGGATAGTGAAGATGGTTACGATATAAGTAATGTAATACTATATGGAAATGGTTTAACTCATTTTAATAATATCAGGGATAAATTTTCAGAAACCATGGGTAAAAATATTGTTATCGTTAGAAATGAGGATTATAAGCTTACATAATTCTAAATTTATTAATGCTTGGGGGCTTGTTACTCTTATACATTTTGAGTTAAAATGTAAATATAATATGGATTTTGTAGCATCACGATATAGTGATAAAAATAACGATGTAAACCAAAACTATAAAAAACGCAAAACAGAGAATAAGATTTTTTCAAAAATGAAAAGTTTTCTAGAGGATTTTTTCTAAAGGAGGAATTAATTTGTTGGATTTTGACGTAGATGTTCAGGAGTTTGCAAACATAAAGGTAATAGGTTGTGGCGGTGGAGGAAGTAATGCCGATAATAGGATGATTATAGATGGATTAAAAAACGTTGAGTTTATTGCGATTAATACGGATAAGCAGGCTTTAATGCTATCTAATGCTTCTCAAAAAATACAAATTGGAGACAAGCTAACTAAAGGATTAGGAGCGGGGGCTAATCCT
>NZ_CCXI01000062.1 GCF_000820705.1 Clostridium polynesiense
AGGAGCGGGGGCTAATCCTGAAATAGGTCAAAAAGCTGCAGAAGAAAGTAAAGAAGAAATTTCCGAAGCTATAAAAGGTGCAGATATGGTGTTTATAACTGCAGGAATGGGCGGGGGAACCGGTACCGGTGCTGCGCCGGTGGTAGCTGAGATAGCTAAGTCTTTAGGAATATTAACAGTTGGTGTTGTAACAAAACCTTTCCCTTTTGAAGGAAGGAGAAGGATGCTACACGCTGACATGGGTATAGAAAATTTAAAAAAGAGAGTAGATACTTTAGTCACTATACCAAATGAAAGATTATTAAGTATGGTAGATAAGAAAACTACTTTATTAGATTCATTTAAATTTGCAGATGATGTACTAAGACAGGGTGTACAAGGTATTTCTGATCTTATAACTATTCCTGGTCTTGTAAATTTAGACTTTGCCGATGTAAGGGCTGTTATGCTGGATAAAGGACTTGCTCACATGGGAGTAGGTAAAGGTTCAGGAGATGATAGGGCTCAGGAAGCAGCTAAGCAGGCAATCTCAAGCCCACTTTTAGAAACATCTATTATTGGAGCTACAGGAGTATTGCTGAATGTTACAGGAGGTTTAGATTTAGGTTTATTAGAAATCAATGAAGCAGCAGAAATAGTTCAGCAAGCAGCAGATCCTGATGCTAACATAATTTTTGGAGCGGTTATAGACGAGAATCTTAAGGATGAAATTAGAATAACTGTAATTGCAACAGGCTTTGAAAAGGAAAAAGCTAAGAATAGTGAGCCGAAAGTTCAGCCTTCTATATTTAGTAATACTACGAAGCCTGAGGAAGAGGCTGCTCCTGAAAAAGAAATCGATGATAATAATTTAGATATACCTGCTTTTTTAAGAAGGCAAAGAAGATAATAAATACTTAGAATATATTAATAGATGAGCTTCTCAGAGGCTCATCTATTTTTTTGAGGTTTTATGTAATAATTTAAACTATAAAAAAATACATCTAAGGTATAAAATGACAAAATAATATCGCCTTAAGTTATATAATAAAAAATATAGTAGGTGAGTTTTATGAAGATATATATTGATGTGCTTTTAATTGAAAATTATTTAGTAAGTATGTTTATAATGGTAATCACTGCTAAAGTTCTGCAAATCAATAAAAAGTATTTATATATACATACAGCTTCTTTTATTTCTGCATTGTATACTTTAACTCTTATAATTCCAAGTCTTAGTTTTTTAAGCCAGTTGCCTTTTAAACTGTTATTTCCTTATATAATAGTGAGTATAGCTTATAGAAAAAAGGATTTTATATTTAACGTAAAAGCTTCATCTATTTATTTATTAGTATCTTTTTTACTGGCTGGATTTTGTTTTTTTATGGAAAATTCCTTTAATACTATTTCTAACAAATACAGTATAGAAAACTATTCTTACAAAAAGCTCTTATTAAGTATTATTATTTTTTATTTAATTATGGATAGGTTATTTTGTTTTATTAAAGATAGGGCTGAAATACAAAACTATGTATATAAACTTGAAGTATTTCATAAAGGTACCAGAAAATCCTTTAATGCTTTTCTTGATACTGGAAATGAATTAAGAGAACCGGCGACCAACCTTCCGGTAATCATTGTTGAAAAGGAAATATTAAGAGAGTTTTATCTGTTAGAAAATAAAAAGTATATGATCTCTTATAAACTTGTGGATGGCTCAGTGGGTATTTTAAAAGGTTTTATACCGGAGGAAATCACTTTAATAAATAAAGGTGAAAGAAAACTATTAATGCGGTTATATGCTTTTCTTCTGAAAAGCTGAGCAGAGAATCTGAATTTAACGGTTTACTATCAAGGGGAATAATATAGGAGGGAAAATAATGATAAATATTACATTGATTATTAATAGGATACTTTACAAGCTGAAAATATTTATAAAGAAACTATATTACGTTGGAGGTAACGATGCTCTTCCTCCTCCATTATCTAAAGATGAAGAAGATAATTTTGTAAACCAATTGATACAAGGTAATGAAAATGTAAGAAGCGTGCTTATTGAAAGAAATCTTAGGTTAGTTGTATACATAGCCAGAAAGTTTGAAAATACCGGTGTAGGGGTTGAGGATTTAATATCAGTAGGTACCATAGGACTTATAAAAGCAGTAAACACCTTTAATCCTGAGAAAAAAATTAAACTTGCAACCTATGCCTCAAGGTGCATAGAAAATGAAATTTTAATGTATTTAAGAAGGAATTCAAAGGTTAAAGCTGAAATCTCCTTCTATGAACCCTTAAATATAGACTGGGACGGCAACGAGCTTCTGCTTTCAGACATTCTGGGTACAGATAATGATATCGTATATAATCTTATTGAAGATGAGGTTGATAAGGAATTATTATTTACAGCAATGAAAAAGCTAAATGAAAGAGAAAAAGAAATAGTTAAGCTCCGCTTTGGACTATGCGGAACAAAAGAGAAAACCCAGAAAGAGGTTGCAGATATGCTGGGAATATCACAATCATATATATCAAGATTAGAAAAAAGAATAATAAAAAGACTAAAAAAAGAAATAAGTAGAATGGTATAAGTTTGTCTATAGTATAAAAAATATTCCTCAGGAGATAATTTTAATGAAGTTATAATTACTTCTGAAGGGACTGAACTTTTATGATGATAAATAAGGTTGAAATCTGTGGAGTAAATACTTCAAAGCTTCCGGTATTAAAAGAAGCAGAAATGAAGCGATTATTAATAGCTATGAAAAATGGTGATGAAAGTGCCAGAGAAACATTCATTAAAGGTAATTTAAGACTTGTCCTCAGTGTAATACAAAGATTTAACAACAGAGGGGAAAACGTGGATGACTTATTTCAGGTAGGCTGTATCGGCCTTATGAAAGCTATTGATAACTTTGACTTAGAACAAAATGTTAGATTTTCTACCTATGCTGTACCAATGATAATCGGTGAAATTAGAAGATATTTAAGGGATAATAATGCGATAAGAGTAAGCAGATCATTGAGAGATATAGCATATAGAGCTTTATTAGTCAGAGATAAACTTATAAACGAAAATAATAAAGAACCCACTATTTCTCAAATAGCAAAGGAATTAAATGTGCCTAGAGAGGAGGTAGTCTTTGCATTAGATGCAATACAGGATCCGGTATCTCTTTTCGAACCAATATACCACGATGGTGGAGATGCCATATACGTAATGGATCAAATAAGTGATAATAAAAATTTAGACGATTCATGGCTTGAAAATATATCTATTAAAGAAGCTATGAAAAAACTGAATTCTAGAGAAAAACTGATTTTAACATTAAGATTCTTCAATGGTCGTACACAAATGGAGGTGGCAGATGAAATAGGTATATCTCAAGCACAGGTATCAAGGCTTGAAAAGACCGCTTTAAGACATATGAGAAAATATGTTTAAGAGTCCTTTGTGGCTCTTTTTTTATTTGCTTCATTCTAAATATTAATGTTATTTCATAATATGTAATAACATTAAATAGAGGAGTGATAAAATGGAAAACGAACTGCATTCAATTAATAATATACGTTCTTTAGAGGTTATAAATATAACAAGTGGAGTAAAATTAGGTTATATAAAAGATTTGAAGATAGATTGTGAAGATTATAAAGTTATTTCTATCCTTATACCAGTAAATAAAAGCAACTGGCTCAGCAAATTCGAATTGATGGAGATTCCTTGGAGCAGCATAATCAAGATAGGAGTAGATGTTATATTGGTAAAAGGTGAAGATAAAAATACGGTGAGTATGTAGAAATTTATGTTAGTTATATGTATAATATAGTTAACTACTGACAAAGGGTGTGAATCGATGAAGTGTCCATTTTGTAGTTTTGAAGAAAGTAAAGTTGTGGACTCAAGATCTACAGAAGATTATACAGCTATTAGAAGACGAAGAGAATGCTTAAAATGCAGTAAAAGATATACAACTTATGAAAAAATAGAAGATATACCTATACAGGTTATAAAAAAAGATTCCACAAGGGAAAATTTTGACAAAAATAAAATTGTAAGCGGATTAATTAAAGCTTGTCAAAAAAGACCTGTTTCTATTAATCAAATTGAGGAAATTGCAGGTGAAGTGGAAAAAATACTAAGCAATCAAATGATACAGGAAGTAAAATCAGATTTTATAGGTGAGCTGGTTATGGAAAGATTGAAAAAATCGATGAGGTTTCCTATGTAAGGTTTGCTTCTGTATACAGGCAGTTTACTGATGTAAACACTTTTTTGGAGGAAATTAGAAATTTAATGAATAAGAGATAAGCCAAACCTTGAGGAGGTTTGGCTTATTTATAATTTTCGTAATATAAGAAAACATAAACTAAATAATTATTTTAAAATAAAAGTTAGGGGTTAAGATAATGAATATATTAAATATTGAAGAAAATATTTTTCTTGTAGACACTTATAAAGATGGAGTTTTCGTTTTTTCTACTGCAGATAACAATCTAAATATAAATATCAAAAATATACATCAAATAGAAAGTACATTGAAAAAAATCTTTAAGTTAAACAGTATAGCGTATGCTGAACAGATACACAGTAACATAGTGCTGGATATAAAAAAACATCTTCAACAAGGAGATGCTCTCATAACAAATGAATCTAAAACTGCCGTTGGTGTTTTTACAGCAGATTGCGTTCCAATATTAATATATGACCACCATAAAAAAGTTGCTTCAGCAGTACACAGTGGATGGAAAGGTACATTTAATAACATTTTGAGTGAAACTATTAATAAAATGATTGAGGGTTACAGATGCAGCAAAGAAAATATGATTATTTATATTGGTCCTCATATTAGAAAGTGCTGCTATGAAGTAGGGGATGAGCTGAAAGAAAGGTTTTTAAATAAAGGATACAGTGAGGATGTTTTTACAGCAAATTATTTAGATTTAAACAAATGTATTAAAGATGAAATGCGGAAAATAGGAATTAAACCATCTCAGGTACTAGAAGCACCCTATTGCACTAAATGTTCTATGGAATATAAATTTCATTCTTATAGAAGAGATGATGCAGAAAGCGGCAGAAACTTCTCATTCATGTTTTTTAAATAGAAAGGGAACTTTGTTAAGGCAGGCTTAAAAGCCATTTTTATTGACTATACAGACCAATTAATGTAATATAACTTAATGACAAATGTTAAATAGAGGTGGAATTATGAAAAACAAAATTTCAGTGGTAAAACCCAACAGTATTGCCATGGAATTAGGAATTGAAAACGGAGACAGATTGGTATCTGTTAATGGTAATGAAGTTAAAGATATAATTGATTATAAATTTTTAATGACAGATGAGTATTTAGAAATTGAAATTGAAAAACAAAATGGGGAACTGTGGAGCCTTGAGATTGAAAAGGATTATGATGAGGATTTCGGAGTAGAATTTGAAACTGCTATTATGGATAAAGCAAGAAGCTGCAGCAATAAATGTATCTTTTGCTTTATAGACCAGCTGCCAAAGGGTATGAGAAAGTCACTGTATTTCAAGGATGACGATTCAAGGCTTTCTTTTCTACAAGGAAATTTCGTAACACTTACAAATATGAATGATGATGATATAGACAGAATAATTAAATATCGAATAAGTCCTATTAATGTTTCAGTTCACACTACCAATCCGGAGCTTAGAAAGAAAATTCTGAATAACCGATTTGCAGGTAATGTATATGAAAGACTGGAACGTTTAGCAGAGGCAGGAACAAAGATCAATGCCCAAATAGTGACAGTTCCAGGCATCAACAACGGTGATGAATTAATAAAAACTGTGGAGGATCTTTATAAATTATATCCAGGTATTGAAAATGTAGCTGCTGTTCCAGTAGGAATTACCAAATATAGAGAGGGACTTTCTGAAATATGCGGCTTTAATAAAATTACAGCAAAAGAGGAATTAATTAACATAAAGGCTCTTCAGGATAAATACATAAAAGAAATAGGACGTCCATTTATAAGATTATCCGATGAATTTTATGTTTTAGCTGAAGAAGAATTACCTGAAAAAGAATTTTATGGTGATTTTCATCAGCTGGAAGACGGAGTTGGAATGATAAGAATATTAAGAGAAAATATAAAGAATAGCCTTGAGTTATTGGATTTGAAGATATCAGGGGAATTATGCTTTATAACAGGTGATTCCGCTTATAAAGAAATTCGAGAAACCGCAAATATAATAATGAATAGAAATGATAAAATTCAAATAAAGGTACTGGAGGTAATTAACCATTTTTTTGGAGAAACCATAACAGTGGCTGGATTGCTCACAGGAAAAGATATAATTAATTCATTGAAATTAAACAAAATAAAAGGTAATATAATTATACCAAGAAATATGCTGAGGGCTGAAGATACTGTATTTTTAGATGACATTACTGTAGAAGATATTGAAAAAACAGCACAAGGCAGAGTTATTATAGTTGATTACACAGGAGAAGATCTAATTGACAAGATAAACCATGCTTTAAAGGAGGAATAAAAAATGGCAAAACCAATAGTGGCCATAGTAGGAAGACCGAATGTAGGTAAGTCCACCTTGTTTAACAAACTTGCCGGGAAACGAATTTCCATAGTAGAAGATAAACCTGGTGTTACTAGAGACAGGGTATATGCCGAGGCAGAATGGCTAAGATACAATTTTACAATGATTGATACCGGAGGAATAGAACCTGCCAGTGATGATGTAATACTTTCTCAGATGAGAAGGCAGGCTAAGGTAGCAATTGAAACAGCAGATGTAATAATATTTATTGTGGATGGAAAAGAAGGGATTACTCCAGCTGATTATGAAGTTGCAGAGATGCTTAGAAGGAGTAATAAAAACATTGTTTTAGTGGTAAATAAAATAGACTCTTTAAAAGATGAAAATAATGCTTATGAGTTTTATAATTTAGGCATAGGGGATCCTATTACTATTTCTTCAACACAGGGATTAGGTCTAGGGGATATGCTTGATAAGGTTGTTGAGTACTTCAAAGATTATGATGAAGTAGAAGAAGAGGATGAGTATATTAGAATTGCGGTAGTGGGTAAGCCTAATGTAGGAAAGTCCTCCTTGATTAATAAGCTTTTAGGTGAAGATAGAGTAATTGTAAGCGATATTCCTGGCACTACAAGAGATGCTGTAGATAGTTATCTAGAAAATGAGCTTGGTAAATTCATATTGATAGATACTGCGGGATTGAGAAGGAAAAGTAAAGTTAAAGAAGAGATTGAAAGATACAGCGTAGTTCGTACTCTTACAGCTATTGACAGATCAGATGTGTGTATTTTAATAATAGATGCAGAAGAAGGGGTTACTGACCAGGACGAAAAGATAATAGGGTATGCCCATGAACAGAATAAAGCTATAATGATAATAGTTAATAAATGGGATCTTATAGAAAAAGATGACAAGACAATGGATAAGTATAAAAAGGATATAGCATCTAAGCTTTCTTTTATAAGTTATGCACCATTCCTATTTATTTCTGCTCTCACCGGACAAAGAATACATAAAGTTTTGAACTTCGCTAAAATGTGCTACGGAAACTACTCAAAGAGAATTTCAACAGGTGTCCTCAACGAAGTGGTCAACAGAGCTGTACTTATGAAAGAACCTCCAGTGGTTGGATTAAAAAGACTTAAGATTTATTATGCCACTCAGGTATCAATAAAACCTCCAACTTTTATATTCTTTGTAAATGATAAGAATTCTCTACATTTTTCTTATGAAAGGTATCTTGAAAATCAAATCAGAGAAAGCTTTGATTTTAAAGGTACTGGAATTAAGATAGAATATAGAGAAAGGAAAGAATAATATGACCAAAGTTGCTTTTTTAGGTGCAGGGAGCTTTGGAACTGCACTAAGCCTGTTACTTGCATCAAAAGGAATTGAGATAAGCATTTGGGATAGAAATGAGTCTGTAATTAACAACATAAATATTAATAGAAGGAATTCTAAATATTCAAAAAATATATATATTCCAGATATGATCACTGCTTATCATAGTATAAGGGAAGCTGTAAAAGACAGCAGTTATATAGTTTTGGCTGTTCCTTCACATGCTATAAGAGAATTATGTTCTAAAATTAAAGGTATAATTCCTGAAGAAGCAATTATTATAAGCATTGCGAAGGGTATAGAAGAAGGGACAAATATGAGGCTATCGCAAGTTATATCCGATGAATTGGATAATCCAGTTGTAATATTGTCAGGTCCCAGCCATGCAGAAGAGGTTATGGCCAATATACCCACTACAGTAGTTGTTTCTTCAACGGATATGACTTGTGCTGAGAGGGTTCAGGATTTATTTATGTCACCTCAATTCAGAGTTTATACAAATGATGATATTGTAGGTGTAGAAATAGGGGGAGCAGTTAAAAATATAATTGCTTTAGCAGCGGGAGTATGCGATGGCATTGGATTTGGTGACAATGCCAAGGCAGCATTAATGACAAGAGGTATGGCAGAAATTATCAGGGTTGGTGAGAAGCTGGGGGGAAGAGCAGAAACCTTCTCTGGACTAACGGGAATGGGAGATTTAATAGTTACCTGTACAAGTGTTCACAGCAGAAATAGAAGAGCTGGAATACTTATTGGCAAAGGTATGAACCTGGATGAAACCCTTAAAGAAGTAGGTATGGTAGTGGAAGGGGTTAAAGCCTGTCGAGCTTTTTATAAAGTCAAGGAAGAACTTAATGTGGAGATGCCAATAACAGATATTTTGTATAAAGTTCTTTTTGATGGTAAAGATCCTAAAGATGGAGTAGAGGAACTCATGTCCAGAGACAAAAAAAGCGAGACTTATTGATTTTAATTAAATTATTGAAATAGATTTATCAGCAGTCTAGAAATCAGATATAAAAACACAAGGCAGATTTAAAATGCCTTGTGTTTTTAATTGAAGTGGGAGAAGTAAATTTAAATAATGATATTTTCTATATGGTTGTGATTTTTTCTCAAGGTTAAATGGGCTTTATAATTATCTTCCCAGTTTTCTAAAAAACTATTAGCAGAATATTCCCCACTTTCATAAAGATTTAGAATATCTTTTTCTTTTATTATAAAGTCAGTTGTATGGTAGTTTTTGGGGTCAATTTTAATTGTTCTTAAATAATCCATTTCTTTAATATGCATATTATTTTGTGACTCCAGCATGGTTTTTATTATTTTTTTACCATAGCTTATTAAATTTGTGATATTTTCATCACCTTGAACTGTTTTGCTACCGCTCAACTTAAAACCTATGGTTGGATATTTAGGTTTATCTTTAACATCAAAAAGCCATACAGGATAATTACTTAGAAGGCCTCCATCCACTATGATGGATGTTGTGTGTGTTTTGGTATCCTTTAAATATACAGGCTTATAAAAGAATGGAATACTGCAGCTCATCCTTACTGCTTCACTTACATGAAAATCCTCTGGTTCAATACCATAGTCTTTTATATCCTCTGGAAGTATCATCAATTTTCCATTTGTTATATCAGAAGCTATAATATGAAGTTTATATTTTTTCTTATACTTATAATTATCTAAAAGAACTCCATCTTCCAAAGGATCCATTAAATCTCTAAAAGTTACAGGAGATTTTTTACTTCTTTTTAACTTAGTACTTAAAAGGGTGTCAATAAAGTTTTTTAAGTAAACTCCTTCATATATACCTTTATTAAAGATCAAGTTATACATATCACTAATAAAGGGAATTGAGATAAATTTTCTATCATTCATTTTGGTAAAGTCCATATTCTTCACTATAGACAAAATTTCTGAAGAAGTGTAGCCTACAGCTATTAGTGAGGCGACTACTGCACCTCCAGAGGTACCGGCTAAATATCTCCATACATACCCCTTTTCTTCCATAGCCTTTAAAGCTCCAACAAATGCAATGGCTTTTATCCCTCCTCCTTCGAAAACAGCATCGGCAATTTTATAATTTTCATTATTCATAATATAACCTCGTGTTATAAAAAATTTTTATTACTTTATGACTAATACTTTGCTTACTTCTATTATATACGCTGTTACAAAATTATTTTACATAAATATATATGCTAATAAAAATAAACTGATTGTAGAGCTTTAGAATTATATGAATTTAATTTGAAAATAAATAAACAATCAAAGTTATATTTCATTTTAAAATTAAATATATATATAGTGTTAATATTAAAACTGGAGGGAATATCTTGGATAATTTTAATATATACAAAGATATAGCTGAAAGAACCCAGGGAGACATATATGTAGGGGTTGTTGGTCCTGTAAGAACAGGTAAATCGACATTTATAAAACGATTTATGGATATGATGGTTATACCTAAAATCGAAAACGGATATAAAAAAGAAAGAGCAAAAGACGAGCTCCCACAAAGCGGATCAGGAAAAAGTATACACACTACTGAACCTAAGTTTGTACCTAACGAAGCTGTGGAAGTTAATGTTGGTGAGGGTATTAAATTTAGAGTAAGACTGGTAGACTGCGTGGGATATATAGTTAAGGGGGCTCTTGGGTATTTAGAAGGTGAAAATCCTAAAATGGTTATGACTCCATGGTTTGATTACGAGATACCTTTTGAAGATGCAGCAGAGATTGGAACCCGTAAAGTAATCAATGATCATTCTACTATTGGATTAGTAATTACTACAGATGGTTCAGTTACTGATATTGCAAGAAGTGAATACGTGGATGCTGAAGAAAGGGTAGTAAAGGAACTTAAGGCGATAAATAAGCCTTTTATAATAGTACTTAATTCCTCTCATAAAGAAGCTGAAGAAACTTTAGAGCTTAAGAAAGAGATTGAAAGCAAGTATGATGTTCCAGTTGAAATCATGGATGTGCTTCATATGAATGAAGAGGATGTAAACAATCTTTTCAGACGAATACTAAAAGAATTCCCTATTAAAGAAATTAATATAGATATGCCTGAATGGATTGAAAAATTAGAACCATCCCACTGGCTTAAGATTGATTTTATTAACATAGTAAAGGATATGGCTAAAAACATATTTAAAGTACGTGACATTAAGAATTTCTTAGATAATAATATACAGGAAGAATTTTTGGGAAGTTCTAATATAGCTGAAATGAATATGGGAGAAGGTATTGCAAGAATAGAATTACACCCTAAAAAAGGAATATTCTATGATATTTTAAGTGAAATTTGCAGCTATCCTATAAGCGGTGAGAATGAGCTTTTAAATGTAATCAAAGAACTCAATTATGCAAAAATTGAATATGATAAGGTGGCAGATGCTTTAAAAGACGTTAAAGAAAATGGATACGGATTGGTTGCTCCACAACTTTCTGAGATGAAATTTGAAGAGCCTCAAAAAGTACAAAATGGTAATAAATATGGTGTTAAACTAAAAGCAAGTGCACCATCTCTACATTTTATTAAAGCGGATATACAAACTGAAATCACGCCATATGTAGGGGCCGAAAAAGAGAGTGAAGAGCTTGTTAAATCATTATTAGAGCAATTTGAAAGTGATCCGGCTAAATTCTGGCAAAGTAACATGTTTGGTAAATCCTTAGAGATGCTGGTTAAGGAAGGACTTCAAAATAAGCTTTATAAAATGCCTGAAGATATTCAAAGTAAAATACAAAGAACCCTTCAGAAAATAATAAATGAAGGAAATGGCGGCTTAATCTGTATAATATTATAGTAATTTATAAGGTGGCTGTCATCTTATATTAGATATTTAGAGTTACAGTAAATTTAAATGGGCGGATCACTTGATTCCGTCCGTTTAAAATATTAAAATGATGTAATAATTCTCTTGTAAATATTACACTCTTCCATTATAATATTTATTGTGCTTAAGATTTAACCAAAGAATATCTGGGTATGGCGCAGATGGTAGCGCGCATGAATGGGGTTCATGAGGTCGCTGGTTCAAATCCAGTTACCCAGACCAAAAAGACCGTAGAATGCTGATATATCAACGTTCTACGGTCTTTTATTTTTCTTAGTTTTTGCAATTTGGGTGTGAATTTGGGTCTAAAAACTAAAACCTTTAATTGAGTAAATATAAATCTGAATATTCTATTTTTTCGAACATTATATTTAGGATGGTTAAAATTAGTTTACATTGCATTGAAAATGTTTACATAGAATTATATGATATAATTAAGAATTTTAGGGGGAGTAAATAATGAAATACTATATTGTAGATTCCTTTACAGACACTGTTTTTAGAGGCAATCCTGCAGGAGTTTGTGTATTAAATGAATGGATTGATAATAAAGCCATGAAGAATATTGCTTGCGAAAATAATTTATCGGAAACAGCTTTTGTAGTTAAAAGTTCAAATCATTATGAACTAAAATGGTTTACACCAACAGAAGAGGTAGATCTATGTGGACATGCTACTTTAGGAGCTGCTTTTGTTATTTCAAACTTCATTGATATTGGTGCTTTATATATGGAGTTTCATACTCTAAGCGGAATTTTAAAAGTGGAAAGAAAGAATGACACATATATTTTAAATTTACCAGTAAGAAAAACAGAAAAAGTCCATATACCTGAAAATATAGGTAATATCTTAGGAGTGGAACCTAAAGAAGCTTATTTATCACAGGATTATGTATTTATACTTGAAAATGAAGAGCAAGTAAAAAGATTAAGTCCTAATATTAAGGAAATAAAAAACATTGCTGATGTCACAGGAGTAATAGTTACCTCTAGAGGGAAGGAAGTAGATTTCGTTTCAAGATGCTTTTTCCCAAAACAGGGGATTGATGAAGATCCGGTTACAGGATCTGCACATTGTACCTTAATACCATTATGGTATGAAAAATTACATAAAAACAAAATGACTGCAAAACAGCTGTCTAAACGAGGAGGATTATTGTACTGTGAATTCCTTGAAGAAAGGGTTTTAATAAGCGGAAAAGCTGTATTGTATTTAAAAGGAGAAATACTTCCTTAGTATATTTAATAATCTTATATAATATGATTTTAATTAATAAAATAGAATAATTAACTTCCTATATGTAAAAAATATAATTAATATCATCTTAACTATATTTTTTATAAAAGGAGAAGGTTATGAGCCATAGAGAAGGTAAAAAAAGTTCAAAACAGGTAAGTAACAAGAATTCAAAACCTGATACTATCTATGAAGAGGAAATGAAAAGACACAAACCAAAAGGTACAATAGGTTAAATAATAAAAATCAGATGAAATCTCATTTAGGGATATCATCTGATTTTTTATTAATTCATATGTAAGAAAAAATATAAGTGATTTTTAAATTTATATAGTTAAATTGATTAAATTAAGCTAAAATATAAGAGGAATCAATTTATAAAATTAAAATACTAATATATTGCAGTTTTAGGGAGGAATATTATGAAGAATATTGCTGTGGTTTTTAACGGAGGCACTATTTCAATGAAAGTGGATCCTAAATTAAAGGCTGCTGTTCCTGGATTAACCGGAGAAGAAATAATGGCTATGGTAACAGGAATAGAAAGGTTTGCTAAAATTACATCATATAATTTTTCATCACTGCCGAGTCCGCATATAACCCCGAAAATTATGCTAGATCTTTCCAAATTCATAAAAGAACTGGCTGAAAGAGAAGATATAGACGGTATAGTGGTTACCCATGGCACAGATTCATTAGAGGAAACAGCCTTCTTCGTTGATTTAACTGTAGATACTTATAAACCTATAATATTCACCGGCTCCATGAGAAGCAGTTCTGAGCTGGGATATGATGGTCCCTTTAACCTAGCTACATCCATTTGTACAGCAATTGATGAAGAGTCTAAGAATCGTGGGGTAATTGTTTGTTTTAACGGAGATTTAAACAGCGCATCAGAAGTGGTAAAAGCAAATTCTATGGCACTAAACGCATTTAGAACTCCAAATTTCGGTCCTATAGGCATGGTAGATAACAATAGAGTGATCTTTTATAGAAATAGTATAAGAACTTCCCCTATAAATATTGATAGTATTGATTGCAATGTATCTTTAATTAAATGTGTCGCTGGAATGGATTCTAGATTTATAGATTTCTGTATTGAGCAGGGAGATAGAGGAATAGTAATTGAAGGGATGGGAAGGGGAAATATACCTCCTTTAATGGTAGATGGTATTGAAAGAGCCATTAAAAAAGGAATTGCCGTAGTAATTGTATCAAGATGCTTTGAAGGCAGGGTATATGATTCTTATGGATACCACGGTGGAGGCAAAGAGTTAAGAAATTTGGGAGTAATTTTTGGAGATACTCTGCCTGGCCAGAAGGCAAGAATCAAACTAATAGTAGCATTGAGTCATACACAAGACATTAATAAAGTAAAAGACATCTTTGAACATGGATTATATGCATATTAAAGCAAAAGCAAGCAACTGGATCAATAGCAATTTAAAATTCAGTTGTTTGTTTTTATTTTAAGGTATATAAATTTACTGTAATGGCATACTTAATTATTAGAATAATAATATGAAATAGTTATTATACAAAATATAAATTATGTAAACTATATTTAAAAAATAAGTTAAACCAGAAAAACAACTAAATAATATTCACAAATATAAGAAATATATCATTAATGTATATAGGACTAATAGGAAAAAAGGAAAAAACAAAAGATATATGGAGCAATTTAACAAAAACCCTTGATATTTAAAGGATTTATTTTGTATAATAGGTACTATGAACTGATAAGACCAAAGGAGGCGTCACAACATGATTAATAGTATGACAGGCTTTGGAAGAGCATCTACAGATAATGATTCTTCTAATAAAATTTTTATGGTTGAAATCAGAAGTGTTAATCATCGTTTTTTAGATTTAAATGTTAAAATGCCAAAAAGTTTATTTTCCTTGGAAGATAAAATTCGAAAACTTATAAGCGAAAATATAAGCAGAGGCAAGGTAGATGTTTTTATAAGTTATAAAAACTATAACAAATCTGATGTTGTTGCAAAACTTAATCAAAATCTTGCGGATAGTTATGTATCCTGTCTACAAGAACTTCAAAATAAATATGACATTAAAAATGATATAAGCATATCCTTAGTTGCTAGATTTCCTGATATTATTTATACTGAAGAAAAAGAAGAAAATATAGATGATATCTGGGAAGATATAAAGGATTCTATTAGTTCTGCATTAAATATGCTTTTGGACATGAGACGCCGAGAGGGAGAAAAACTCAAAAATGATTTAACGGAGAAATGCAGATTAATAAAGGTTGATGTGGAAAACATTGAAAAGCTTTCTGATAGAGTGGTTAGAGCTTATAAAACAAAGCTTACAGAAAGATTATCCGAACTTTTGGATAGTGTTCCTATAGATGAAAACAGATTAAGTTTAGAATTAGCAATTTTTGCGGATAAATCTAGCATAGATGAAGAAATAACACGTTTATACAGTCATATATCACAGTTCTTAAATACTTTAGACGATACAGAACCTATTGGAAGAAAACTTGATTTTTTAGTACAAGAGATGAATAGAGAAGCAAACACCATAGCTTCTAAATCTTCTGATCTTGATATTACAAATTTTGCTCTGAATATTAAAAACAACATAGAAAAGATAAGAGAACAAATTCAAAATATCGAATAACCAGGAGGAATATTATGGGTATAAAATTAATTAATATCGGATTTGGCAATATTGTTTCTGCAAACAGATTAGTTGCAATAGTTAGTCCAGAATCTGCACCTATCAAAAGAATTATACAAGAAGCAAGGGACAGAGGTATGCTTATCGACGCTACATATGGCAGAAGGACTAGAGCTGTTATAATAACTGACAGTGATCATGTAATTCTATCTGCTGTTCAGCCGGAAACTGCTGCTCACAGATTATCCTCAAAAGAAGAAGTTATTGACGAGGTCGATGAATAATGACAAAAAGAGGCTTACTTATTGTTATCTCTGGACCGTCAGGTGCAGGTAAAGGAACCATTTGTAAGGATTTTGTTAAAAAGAATAATTGCTGGATATCAGTATCTGCTACAACTAGAGGCCCTAGAGTAGGTGAAATTGATGGAGTAAATTATTTTTTTATAAGCAAAGAGGACTTTCTGAAAAAGATTGAGGATGAAGATTTCTTAGAGTACGCAGAAGTTTATGGCAATTTATATGGCACACCAAAATCAAAGGTTGAATCTGTTCTTAATTCAGGTAAAGATGTGATATTAGAAATAGATATTCAAGGAGCGTTAAAAATTAAAGAAAAGGTATCTGAAGCTATATTTATATTTATACTTCCTCCTTCAATGGAAGAACTAAAACAAAGAATTATAAAACGAGGCAGTGAAACCCCTGAATCTTTAACTACAAGATTTAAGGCTGCTTATCAGGAGATAAATTTTATATCAAAGTATGACTATGCAGTGGTTAATGAGACTATTGAAGAATCAGTAAATAAAATTCAAGGAATTATAACCGCAGAAAAATGCAGAGTTGGCAGAGTTATTAATGATTATATAGATTTAAAGGAGTGATTAGAATGATAAATTCTATGATAAACCCATCTATAGTTGACTTACTAGATAAGGTTGATAATAGATATTCATTAGTTATTGTAACATCAAAAAGAGCAAGGCAAATAATCGACGGAGAGGATAAACTTGCTGACATTAAATCAAATAAAGCTTTAACCATTGCAATAAATGAAGTTAATCAAGGTTGTATAAGCTACGAGGCATTGAAAGAGGGTTTTAAATAATAATGAATAACAAATGTATTGTAGTAGGAGTTACTGGAGGCATTGCTGCATATAAAGCATTAGATGTTATAAGCAAATTGAAGAAACTAGGTTATGAAACCCATGTTATAATGACTAAAGCAGCATGTGAATTTGTAACCCCTTTAAGCTTTCAATCTCTTAGCCAAAATATGGTGATAACAGATATGTTTGAAGAGCCTAAAGCCTGGGAAATACAGCATATATCATTAGCTCAGAAAGCAGACTTAATACTTGTAGTACCTGCAACTGCCAATATTATTGGCAAAGTTGCAAACGGAATTGCTGATGATATGCTATCTACTACAATCATGGCTACTAAAGCTCCAGTTATTTTTGCTTCGGCAATGAATACACAAATGTATGCCAATCCTATTGTTCAACAGAATATTAATAAGCTTAAACAGTTTAATTATAAATTCATTGAGCCTGCAAGTGGAAGATTGGCATGCGGAGATGTAGGTAAAGGAAAATTAGAAGATACTGAAGCTATAGTAGAAATTGTAGATTCATTTTTATATACCCCCAAAGATCTTGTGGGTAAAAAAGTGCTTATCACAGCAGGACCGACTCAGGCACCTATAGATCCTGTTAGATATATAACCAATCATTCAAGCGGTAAAATGGGTTATGCCATTGCTAAAGAGGCAAGAGATAGAGGAGCGGAGGTTACATTAATAACTGGTCCTACTAATATTAAACCTCCTGGAAATATAAAAGTTATTAATGTAGTTACTAATAACGAAATGCTTAACGAAGTAATTAATATTTACGGAGATATGGATATAGTTATAAAAAGCGCAGCTGTATCTGATTATAAAATTAAAGAATATAGCTTAGAAAAAATTAAAAAAAGCTCCAATACTCTTAATTTAGAACTATTAAAAGATACAGATATACTTAAACTACTTGGAGAAAAAAAACAAAATCAAGTATTAGTTGGATTTGCTGCAGAAAGCAGTGATATAATTTATAATGCTAAAGATAAACTTCTTAGAAAAAATCTCGATTATATCGTTGCTAATGATATCACTCAAAAGGACGGAGGTTTTAAATCTGACAGTAACAGAGTTACTATCATTTCAAAAACGAGTGAGACAATAACGCTGGATAAAATGAATAAAAGAGATATTGCTAGAAATCTTTTTGATTTTATCATGAAAGAGCGCTAATGCGCTTTTTTATTTTATAAAGGGTGTGAACTGAATGTTTGCAGGAATAGTTGTTAATAATGAATCTATTCTATTGGATAAAATATTCTATTATAAGGTTCCTAAAGAGCTTGAACTGGATATTCAAATAGGACAGATCATAAAAATTCCATTTGGTAAATCTAACAAGCTTATATTAGGGTTTGTATACAACTTAATGGATAGTCTTGAATCCGATGTTAAAAATATAAAAGAAATTCATTCAATAAAAGAAAAGACTCAACTCTTTACATTAAATGATATAAGTTTAATTGAATATATAAAAATAAATTATCTTTCAACTTACCTAGAGGCATTAAAATTATTTTTGCCTCCAGGTATAATCAGTGGTGCCAAAAGAAAAACAAAAACTGTTTTATATACTTCGGAGGAATTAAAGGACAAATACATTAAATCTCCATATAAAGAGATATACGAAACAGTTAAAAACAATCAGGGGATATTTAATAAGAATGAGTTAATCGAAAAGCTGAGCATATCTGTAAGCCCAGTAAATACACTAATTAAACATGGGTATTTATCAACTTCCGATGAAATAGTAAACAGATATAATGTAAGAGAATATGAAAATTACGAAAAGAAAGTATTAAACACTGAGCAGCAATCAGCTGTAAATACTGTTATTAACAGCAATTCGAGGATTTTTCTTATAAATGGTATAACCGGCAGCGGTAAAACTGAAGTATATATGAATTTAGTTGAACATTATATGAGTAAGAAAAAAAGTTCTATAGTTTTAGTTCCGGAAATATCTCTTACCCCTCAAATGGTTGAAAGATTTAAAGGACGATTTGGAAAAGATATAGCTATTTTTCATAGTAAGCTTTCTGATGGAGAGAGATATGATGAATGGTTTAGAGTTAAACAGGGTAAGGTTAAATTAGCAATAGGAGCCCGTTCAGCTATTTTTCTGCCTTTTTCGGATTTAGGGCTTATAGTTATAGATGAAGAACATGAAAATAGCTATAAGTCAGATAGCGATCCTAAATATCATGTAAGAGATGTTGCAAGGTATTTAAGCAAAGAAAAGGGATGTAAAGTAGTGTTAGGTTCAGCAACTCCTAGTATTGAAACCTATTTTGAAACATTTAATAACAGCATAAACCTCATTAATTTGAAAAATAGAGTAGATGGTGCTAGTCTGCCTTTAATAACATTGATAGATATGAGAGAAGAACTTGCTAATAACAATAGATCTATGTTCAGCAGGCAGCTTGTTGAGGATATAAATTTGCGACTAAATAAAAAAGAGCAGATTATACTATTTTTAAATAGGAGAGGATACTCAACTTTTGTATCCTGTAGAAAATGCGGTTATGTATTTAAATGCCCTAACTGTGATATTTCATTAACCTATCACAATAATGGAAATTTAGTTTGTCATTACTGTGGTCATAGAGAAAGATCAAGTAATATCTGCCCTCAGTGCAAAAGCAAATATGTGAAGTACTTTGGCATCGGAACCGAAAAGCTTGAAAATGAAATAAAGAAAGTTTTCCCTGATGCAAGAACCCTTCGAATGGATTTTGATACTACCAGAAAGAAGAATTCTTACGAAGATATATACAACACATTCAAAAAAGGAGAAGCTGATATACTCTTAGGAACCCAGATGATAGCAAAAGGATTGGATTTTGCAAATGTAACATTAGTTGGAGTGATATCTGCTGACTTATCTTTAAATCTTCCGGATTATCGTTCAGCTGAAAAAACATTCCAGCTTATAACACAGGTTGCTGGCAGAGCAGGAAGAAGAAAGAAACCGGGCAAGGTAATAGTGCAAACCTACAGCCCCCACCATTACAGTCTGCAGTTTGCAAAAAGTTATGATTACGATTCTTTTTTTGACAGTGAAATTAAAATTAGAAAGGCTATGAATAATCCTCCTTTTTCAAGAATTCTATCTATTAATTTAAGCTCTGAAAATGAAAATTTACTTATAAAGAAAATTAACGATATAGGTATAAATCTAAAAGAGGAATTTAAGGATGGTCAATATGAAATATTAGGGCCTTCACCATGCATTATTTCCAAAATAAAGAGTATGTATAGATGGCAGATTTTGATTAAAGGTATAATAGATAACCACAAAGCGGCTTTAATTAAAAATAGAGTATATGACTTGATAAAGGATGTATATAGTGATATAAGAATAAATATAGATATTAATCCAAACAGTTTATTATAATTTAGGAGGAACATTTTTTATGGCATTAAGAAATATTAGAGTAATTGGTGATGATGTTTTAAGAAAAAAAAGCAAAAATGTTGATAAAATAAATGATAGAATACGCACTTTAATTAAGGACATGATTGATACCATGTATGAAGCTGATGGAGTTGGTTTAGCTGCCCCACAGGTAGGTATACTCAAAAAGATATTTGTAATTGATGTGGGTGAAGGACCTAAAGTGTTCATTAATCCTGAAATTTTAGAGACCAGCGGATCACAAATTGATGTGGAAGGCTGCTTAAGCATACCTAATCAACAGGGGGAAGTAGAAAGACCCTTTAAAGTAAAAGTTAAAGCATTAAATGAAAATGGAGAAGAGTTCGTACTGGAAGCTGAAGAATTATTTGCAAGAGCAATCTGTCATGAGAATGATCATTTATATGGAATTTTATTTATAGACAAGACAAATAATAATAAATAAGGGTGATGCACTATGAATATTATATTTATGGGAACTCCTGATTTTGCGGTCCCAGCTTTACAGGCACTAATTGAAAGCCATGAAGTTCAATGTGTTTTTACACAACCGGATAGACCTAAAGGCAGAGGGAATAAGCTGACTATGTCACCGGTAAAGGAGCTTGCATTAAAAAATAATTTGCCTGTGATACAGCCTGAAAAATTAAAAAACAACCTTAAAATCGTAGATTTAATTAAAGAATATAATCCTGATTTTATAGTAGTTGTGGCTTTTGGTCAGATCTTACCTGAAGAAATTCTATCTATACCTAAGTTTGGTTGTGTAAACCTTCATGCATCTCTTCTTCCCAAATATAGAGGTGCAGCACCTTTGAATTGGTGTATAATAAAAGGTGAAAAAGTAACTGGAAACACTACAATGCTTATGGATACAGGATTAGATACTGGAGACATGCTTCTCTCTGAGAAGATTGATTTAAATGATGATATCACAGCAGGGGAACTGCATGATCTATTGAGAGAAAGCGGCGCTTCCCTTTTAATTGAAACCTTAGAAGGATTAAGTAACGGAACAATTTCTCCGGTTAAACAGGATAATAATCTAAGTTGTTATGCGCCAATGCTGGATAAAAAAATTGCAAAAATCCATTGGGGAGACACAGCTGAAGATATACACAATTTAATTCGTGGTCTTAATCCATGGCCAGTAGCATACACATATTACAAAAATAAAACTATGAAAATACACCAAAGTGAAATTGTTAATACTGAAGTGACTTTTGAACCGGGAAAATTTTAAAAGTCTCTAAAAAGGGGATTGAAGTATCAACTGGAAAAGGAACATTGCTGATTAAAAAGTTACAATTTCCAAATTCTAAGCCCTTAAATGTTAGTGAGTACTTGAACGGAAATGACATTGAAATAAACATGATATTAGGAGAGGAGAATTAGTTATGTATGGTTATTTAGACGAAACGATGATTATATTAATTCCTGCACTTTTGATATCTTTGTGGGCTCAAACAAAAATATCCTCAACTTTTAACAAGTATTCAAGAGTTCATAGCACCAAAGGATATACTGCTGCAGAAGTGGCTAGAATGCTTCTCAATGAATCCGGTTTGCAAGATATAAGTATAGAACAGGTCAGTGGAAATTTAACTGACCACTATGATCCCCGCAATAGAGTTTTAAGACTTTCACAAAGTGTATTTCACAGTACTTCCGTTGCATCTATTGGAGTTGCTGCACACGAAGTAGGTCATGCAATTCAGCATAAAGAGTCATACACTCCTTTAGTCCTTAGAAATACTATCGTTCCTTTAGCTAATATAGGATCTAATTTTTCATGGATGTTATTTTTTCTTGGAATAATATTGGGTTATCCATCTTTAACAACCTTCGGAATTCTACTTTTTTCCGGGGTAGTATTATTTCAGCTTATTACACTTCCCGTTGAATTCGACGCATCAAAGCGTGCTATAAGAATCTTAGCGGATAGAAGCATACTTGTAAATGATGAGGTAATTTCTGCAAAAAAAGTCTTAAATGCAGCAGCAATGACATATGTAGCTGCGACTCTTATGGCTATTTCTCAGTTATTTAGATTGATAGCGTTAAGCAACAGAAATAGAGATTAGGGGGTACCATGGAAGCAAGAGAACTAGCAGTGCATATATTAGATGAAATTTTATATAATGGTGCTTACTCAAACATTATATTAGGAAAAGAATTAAAAAATTCCGAGCTTAATTCTCAAGATAAAGCATTAGTAACAGAATTGGTTTATGGAACTATTAAATATAAGTATTCCATTGATAATACCATGAGCCTTTACTTATCAAAGAATATAAGTTCTGTAGAAAAACATATTTTAAATATACTTAGAGTTTCTTTTTATCAATTAATATATTTAGATAAAATACCTGAATATGCTGTAGTAAATGAAGCGGTAAATTTATCAAAAAAAAGTTTTCCAGGTCTCCATAAACTGGTTAATGGTATTTTAAGAAACCACTTAAGAAAGCGGCTTAAGTATATACCAAAAAGTGATTTAGATTCACTTTGCTTTAATTACTCCTTTGAGCCCTGGATGGTTAAGCTGTTTTTAACACAATACGGAAGAGAGACAGCTGAATCTATCCTTAGCGGCTTAAATCAAAACCCAAACATAACAGTAAGGGTTAACACATTAAAAACAAATTTTCAGGATGCTTTTAATAAGCTTGAAGATTTTGATTACGATGTAGAAAGTGGTGAGATTTCTCCTGATGCTATCAGAATAATCAAGGGAAGAAGCATAGAATCAAACCCCTTATTTATAGATGGGTATATAACTGTGCAGGATGAAAGTGCAATGCTTGTTGCACCATTGATTAATCCTGACAGTAATGATTTAATCATGGATTTATGCTCAGCTCCTGGAGGAAAATCCACTCACATTTCAGAATTGATGGAAAACAAAGGTACATTATTGGCTTTCGATATACATGAAGGTAAGTTGAATCTTATTAAGGATAATGCTGAAAGACTTGGTATTAGCAATATAAAGTTGGCAAAAATGGATGCCGCTAAACTGAAAAAAGAATTTATTAATACAGCTGATAAAATACTTATAGACGTTCCTTGCTCCGGAATTGGTATTATAAGAAAAAAGCCGGAAATTAAGTGGAATAAGACCTTTCATCAATTCAAAAGCTTAGTGGAAACACAAAAAGCCATTATTAATAATGCTATTTTATATTTAAAGGAAAATGGCACACTTCTTTATTCTACCTGTACGTTAAATAAAAGCGAAAATGAACATAATATAAAATGGCTGTTGAAAAAGTTTCCCAATATGAAGTTAGAACCTATTTTTATAGGAAAAGCTGATAACATAATCTACCATGAAGAAGGATACATTACAATACTTCCTAATAAGTATATGGATGGATTCTTTATAGCTAAATTGATTAAAACTAGTGGGTGTTAATAATGCAGAATATACTTGATTTATCTTTAAAAGAACTAAAAGAATGGATGATTTCCAATAACGAAAATGCTTTTAGAGCAAAGCAGGTTTTTGATTGGTTATATAAAGGGATCTGGGATTTTAAAGATATGAAAAATATAAATACAGGCACTATATATAAATTAAATGACTACTTTTATATTGGCATTCCAAAACTTATTGAAAAATATACTTCAAAAGACGGGACAATAAAACTGCTTGCGGCTTATAAAGATGGCAACATAGTTGAATGTGTAGTGATGAAATATCAATATGGAAATTCTATATGCGTTTCTACTCAAGTTGGCTGTAGAATGGGATGTAAATTTTGTGCATCTACTATAGAAGGAAGAATTAGGGATTTAACCTCAGGTGAAATATTATCACAGATTCTACTTGCTGAAAGCGTGATAAGAGAACGTATTTCAAATGTTGTATTGATGGGAAGCGGAGAACCTATGGATAATTTCCATAACGTAATTAAATTTATTGATTTAGTTACTTCATCAGAAGGACTCAATATAGGTCAGAGACATATTACCTTATCTACCTGCGGAATAGTTCCAAAGATTTATGAGCTGGCGGATATGAAGTACCAAATAACTCTTGCAATCTCTCTTCATGCAGTGGATGATGTAAAGAGAAAAGAAATAATGCCTATTGCAAATAAATATACTATAAAAGATTTATTAGATGCATGTAATTATTATACCAAGATTACTAACAGGCGTATTACCTTTGAATATGCTTTAGTAAAAGACGTTAATGATTCGGCAGAAGAAGCTGAAAAACTTTCTAGCTTACTAAAAAATATTCTCTGTCATGTGAATTTAATACCTATAAATGAAATAAAAGAAAAAGTATTTAAGAAATCAAGCTTAAAATCAGTAGATAAATTTTTAACCATCTTGAAAAACAATGGTATTGAAGCTACCATTAGACGAGAGATGGGTTCAGATATCAATGCTGCTTGCGGTCAGCTAAGGAGAAGTTACATTGAATCTCAAAGGTATGAATAGGGGTGTTTTAAGTGGTGGGATTATTAACTGATATCGGTAATGTAAGAAGTTTGAATGAAGACTATATTGATTATGAGATAAATGATAAGTATAAATTATTTGTTATTGCAGATGGTATGGGTGGACATAATGCTGGTGAAATAGCAAGTAAAATGGCTGTAGAAACTATTTTGAAATTCATTAAGGATAATATTGACAAATATAACATAGAGGAAATTTTAGTAAAATCATTTAAAGAAGCAAATAAAGAAGTTCATGAATATTCCTGTAAGATTGAGGATTGTAATGGAATGGGAACCACTGTTACAGCATGCTTTATATCTAAGGATATACTTCATATAGCAAATGTTGGAGACAGCGGCTGCTACTTAGTTGATAGTACAGGTATTACCAAAATAACCAGAGATCATTCTTTAGTTCAGGAACTGCTGGACGAAGGCTCCATTACTGAAGAACAGGCTTTACACCATCCTAACAAAAACTATATTACTAGATCTGTAGGAATATATAAAGAATTAGAAGTAGATTTATATGATTTGAGTAAAAGAGAATATGAATATATAATTTTATGTACAGATGGACTTTCCAACGAAGTAGATAAAGAGGAGATATACCATATAGTCAAGTCTTCCAGCAATGTTAAGGAAAGCTGTGAAAAACTTATTGACTTAGCTAAACAACGTGGCGGAAGAGATAATATATCTGTAGTGATAGTCGGAGGAGAGGATTAATTATGATAGGGAAAATACTCGGTGATAGATATGAACTAATTGAAAAGATAGGGGAAGGCGGAATGGCAGAAGTTTATAAAGCCAAATGCCTTAAGCTTAATAGATTCAATGCTGTTAAAATATTAAAAAAAGAATTCTCCTCTAATGACGAAATCGTTGATAAATTTAAAAAAGAAGCTACTGCAATTGCTAACTTGAGCCATAATAATATTATTGGAGTGTATGATGTAGGTACTCAGGATGATATTCACTATATCATTATGGAGTATGTAAAAGGCAAGACATTAAAACAGATTATAAAAGAACAGGGTAAGATACAGAGCAAGCCTGCTGTGGAAATTGCAATTCAAATTGCAAAAGCTCTTGAATGTGCCCATAAAAGCAATATAATACACAGAGATGTAAAGCCTCAGAATATTCTTATTACTGAGGAGGGAATCGTTAAGGTTTCTGACTTCGGAATAGCTAAATCAGTATCTTCAAGTACAGTTGCACATACAACTGCAGTTTTAGGTTCAGCACATTACTTTTCACCTGAGCAGGCGAAGGGGTCTTATGTAGACGAAAGAACAGATATATACTCCTTAGGTGTAGTGATTTATGAAATGGTTACAGGAAAGATTCCCTTTGATGCAGATAACGCAGTTTCAATAGCATTAAAACATATTCAGGAGGAGGTAGTACCACCAAATAAATATACTCCTGAAATTCCCGATGTCTTAAATGATTTAATCTTAAAAGCTATGGAAAAAGAACCTATAAAGAGATATCAAAGCGTCAGAGACCTATTAAATGATTTAGTGAAAATAAAAAATGATGTGAACTTTAGTGTGGTTAATAACAGCTTTGATGATGATCATACAAGGATTATGGCACCTGTAAATCCTCAGAATTCTAAGAAAGCTAAAGAAAAAGACGAAGATGATGAAGATGATGAAGAAGAAAAATCACCAAAAAAGAAAAGAAAAACAATTATATTATTAACGCTTCTAGCTCTATTAATGGTTTCTTTAGGTGTTTTAGCTGCATCGTTAACTTTAAGGGGTGCTAAACCTAAACCTCCTGAAAATATTAAGGTTCCGCAAATAATAGGTATGAATAAAGATGACGCTGAAGGGAAACTTAAAGATCTAGGATTAAATATGACCATAATGGATACTATTAAAAGTGATGAACCAGAAGGTACAGTAATTTCTGCTAACCCTGATGTTAATACTGAAGTGAAGAGAAATTCCACGGTTACAGTCGTAATTAGCGGAGGAGCGCCTATGATCAAGGCGCCTGAACTGGAAAAGTTAGATATCAATGCAGCTAAACAGATATTAAAAGTTGCTAATTTAGAGCTTGGAGAAGTTACTTATGAATATAGCGATGATATTGCTAAAGATGTGGTTATAAGACAATCACCTTCTGCTGGTAAAGAAGTAAAAAAAGACAGTAAAATAGATTTAGTCGTTAGCAAAGGCAAAGAAGTGGTTTTTGTTACAGTGCCGTCTCTTATAAAGCTAACTCAATCTCAGGCTAAGGATCTACTGGAATCCTATAATCTTAAATTAGGCAATGTAAGTACAAAAGCTACTGATAATAAGGAAGAAGACGGAAAAATAATATATCAGGATAAAAAGGTTAATGATAAAGTGGAGAAAGGTACTTCTGTAGATGTATCTATCGGCAAATATACTCCAAAAACAGTAAATGTTGGAGCATATATATCTAAAAATCAAAAATTTGAAGAAGCCGAGGCTAATCTTAACAAGTTAGTTAAAGAGTATAATCTAAAAGTATCCTATAAAGGACTTAAAAATGAAAAACCATCAAAAAAAGACGTCATAGTGAATTTCACAGAAACCGTTGAAGAAAACGGAGAATTAATAATAGAGTTTAAAGAACAATAATATAAAAGTATCGGTTCAGCCGATACTTTTATATTGCATTGAAACACAAAAAAAGTATACTATAAAGTATATACTTATTTAATGGAGGTACTATGCAGGGAATAATTATAAAAGGTATAGGCGGATTTTATTATATTAAAACTGAAAACGAAGTTGTGGAATGTAAAGCTAGAGGTAAATTCAGGTATTTGGAAACTCCCCCTATGGTGGGGGATAAGGTTGAAATATCAATAGCGAAGGGAAAAGGGGTTATTGAAAAGATTTTACCCAGAACCTCAGAACTGTTTAGGCCTCAAGTAGCAAATGTAACACAAGCTTTTGTTGTTTTTGCTTTAAAAAATCCCGACTTAAACTTTGAGCTATTAAATAAATTCCTCATTCAATGTGAACATAAGAATATCACTCCAGTTATATGCTTTAATAAAATTGATCTAGTAGATGAATTTGAAAAAGAAAAGATTCACGAAACCTTTAAGGGAACCGGTTATAAAATAGAATATCTTAACGCAAAGAGCGGTATAGGAGTCAACAGACTGGTTAGCAGGCTAACTGATAATATTACTGTCTTGTGCGGACCTTCTGGTGCTGGCAAATCAACACTCTTAAATAAACTTTTAGGGAAAAATCATATGGAAACAGGAAGTATTAGTGAAAAGATCGGCAGAGGGAAACATACTACGAGGCATAGTGAACTCATCGAAGTACATTCCGGTTTAGTAGTGGATACCCCTGGATTTTCAACCTTAGAATTAAACTATATACAAAAAGACGAACTTAAAAATTATTTTCCTGAATTTAATGATTTTGATACCCACTGCAAATTTAGAGGATGTATTCATTACAAAGAACCGGGTTGCAAGGTTAGAGAAGCTGTAGATAATGGTAAAATAACTAAACAAAGATATGATTTTTATATAAAATATTTACAAGAAATAAGTGAAAGGAGGAATAATAGATGGTAAAAATAGCACCTTCTATTCTTTCAGCAGATTTTTCTCAGCTTGGCGCTGATATCAAAAGATTAGAGCAAGGAGGAGCAGATTTGCTCCATATCGATGTAATGGATGGGCATTTTGTTCCTAATATCTCCTTCGGAATTCCTGTTATAAAGTCAATTAGAGATATGACTAAACTTACTTTTGATGTACACTTAATGATTACCGAGCCTTCAAGGTATATTGAAGATTTTGTAAAAGCAGGGGCAGATTTAATTACTATACATTATGAGGCAGAAAAACATCTTGACAGAGCAGTAAATTATATTAAAAGCTTTGGTATTAAAGCAGGAGTTGCGCTTAATCCTGCTACACCTGTGTCATCTTTAAGATACATACTACCTAATTTAGACTTAGTATTAATTATGTCTGTAAACCCTGGATTTGGAGGTCAAAAGTATATTGAATATACTACTTCAAAAATCATAGAGCTCAAAGAGCTTATTAAAGAAACTCATAGCAGTGCCTTAATTGAAGTGGACGGCGGAGTAGATGAAACAAATATCAAATCTATAAAGGAAGCTGGTGCAGAAATTCTCGTTGCCGGTTCATCTGTATTTAGAAATAACGAAATGGAAAAAAATATTGCTGTATTAAAAGGAAATGCCTAAAATGAAAATTCTAATTATAGGCGGTGGAAAACTGCCAGAGAAAGAAACTCTTATTAAAGAATACGGAGAAAGCGATTATGTTATTTGTGCAGATAAAGGCGGAGAATACCTGTTTAATGCCGGGTTGAATCCTACTATATTAATAGGAGACCTAGATTCTATATCTCAGGAAGCATTAACAGCATTTAAGCAGAATGAAGTAAAAATAGAAAAATTTCCGGCTGAAAAAGATTATACAGATACAGAACTTTGTGTATATAAAGCTTTAGAGCAAAATCCTGACGAAATTATAATGTTAGGATGTACAGGCAGCAGAGTGGATCATCTTTTAGGGAATCTGGGACTTTTGAAACTCTGCTTAGATAGAAATGTTAAAGCAGTAATAAAGGATGAAAATAATGAAATATTTCTAATAGATAAGCCTTTATTTTTGAAAGGTGAACAAGGAAAACTTATTTCACTTCAGGCCTATTCCTCTGAAGTTTCTAATATAAACCTTAAAGGAGTAAAATATCCTCTTAAGGGATATAACCTGAAGCCCTGGAGCCCTTTCACCGTGTCAAACGTAATAAATGATTCAGAGGTGGAAATTACCTTTACAGAAGGTATATTAATGGTCATTCTTCCCAAGGATTAAAAAGCACACCACAGCTGTATTTGGCATATAATATTACATAGCATGATACAGGTGATTTAAAATGGGCTTAAACCGTAAAATACGAAATAAAATTGGAATTGCCGTAGCTGCAGTAGGTCTTGGGCTACTCCTAGCTGTGTTTATGCCCTTTTGGGGATGGATTATAATTGCAGGTTCTGTTTTAATATACATTGGCTGGAATCTCGCAGAACATAAGTAATTTCCAGTGGAGGGTAGGATGAAGATAATTGCAATAAAGCTTCCGAGGTTTTTATCGAAGATTATAAAGTTTATACTAAAAAAATAGCTATAAAATAAAAAATGCAATTGTATTTTCAATTGCATTTTTTATTAGCTATATTGCTCTTTCAACTTTTCCAGAACGTAAGCATCTTGTACAAACATGGACTCTTCTTGGTGTTCCATTAACAACTGCTTTAACTTTCTTTATATTAGGTACCCAAGTTCTCTTGGATTGACGATGTGAGTGGCTGTATTGAACTCCAGATACAACACCCTTGTTGCATATTTCACACTTTCTTGACATATTAAAAAACACCTCCTTGATTACGGAAGATAAGTTCCTCTTTAAGACAAATTATATTTTAGCACAGATTTCATAAAATTTGCAAGCAAAATGTGCTTTTATATTAATTTAAAAACTAAATTTACTTGTTAATTATTGAATTAATGCAGATATTAATATAGAATAGACTATATCAGTTAATAAGGAGGATTTAGAAATGTTAGGATTTTCTAATGACAACGGCCACATATCTTATTCAGAAGAAGTAATTGCAAAAATAGTAGGTCTGTCCACTATGGAGTGTTACGGTGTAGTTGGTATGGTATCTAAAAGCGCCACTGAAGGATTATGGGAACTAATGAGAATTGAAAATTTAAGCAAAGGTGTAAAAGTAAATTTTAAAAATAATGAGTTATATATAAATCTATACGTTATGGTAGAATACGGTACTAAAATTTCCGTTATTGCAAATAATATAATTCAAAAAGTAAGATATAACGTTGAAAATTACACTGGACTTAAAGTATCAACAATTACAGTGAATGTTCAAGCGGTGAGAGTCTAGGAGGTTGAAGATGGAATACTTAAAGATAAATGGTGAGCAGTTTTACAATATGGTTGTTCATGCTAACAATAAGCTGGAACAGCAAAAAGAATATGTAAACTCACTGAATGTGTTCCCGGTACCAGATGGAGATACAGGAACAAATATGTCAATGACATTTAGAGCAGCGGTAAAGGAAATAGAAAATAAGGGAATAAAATCTATTGGTGAGGCTTCAAAAGTTCTTGCTAAAGGTGCTTTAATGGGGGCCAGAGGTAACTCAGGAGTAATACTTTCTCAAATACTCAGAGGAATCTCTAAAGGACTTGAAAATAAAACAGAGGTAAATGCCCAGGAATTTGCACAAGCTTTAACAGAAGGGGCAAAGTCTGCATATAAAGCAGTTATGAGGCCTACAGAGGGAACTATATTAACAGTGATTAGAGGTGCTGGAGAAAGTGCTGTTGCTTCTACTAAGACTGATATGACAGAGCTTATGGAAGAAGTATGCACTCATGCAAAAATTGTATTGGATAAAACTCCTGAAATGCTTCCAGCTTTAAAAAAAGCAAAAGTAGTTGACTCTGGTGGAATGGGGCTTTTTATTCTGCTTCAGGGAATGTACGAAGCATTAAATCAGGATATAAAAGCAACAATAGAAGAATATCACAAGGCATCAGGAAATGTTTCTGTTGCTCACAATTTACAAGATCATGATATTAAATTTGGTTATTGTACTGAATTTATAATATTAGGCGACAGCTCAAAAGCAGAAGAATTTAAAAATACCATCAATCAGTATGGAGATTCAATGATAGTAGTAGGATATGAAGATGTAATAAAAGTGCATATCCATACCAATGATCCAGGTACAGTTTTATCAAAAGCAGTTGCCCTTGGAGAATTATCTAAGATAAAGATAGATAATATGAGAGAAGAACATAGAAGTCTTATTGTAGAAGATTCCCAAGCAGAAAAAGAATATGCATCAGAAGAAGCAGCCAATGAAGAACCTAAAAAATTCGGTTTTATTTCAGTAGCTTCCGGTGAAGGGATTAAAAAGATATTTATGGATTTAGGTGTGGACTTTGTTATTGAAGGCGGCCAAACTATGAATCCAAGCACTCAGGATATTATAGAGTGTGTAGATAAGCTAAATGCAGAAAATATTTTCATACTTCCAAATAACAAAAATATTATAATGGCAGCTACGCAAGCAGCAGAAATAAGCGAAAAAAATATTGTTGTTATCCCAACTAAAACAATTCCTCAAGGTGTATCCTGCTTAACTATGTTTAATCCGGAGACGGAACTTCAGGATAATATTAACGAAATGAATGAAGTTATAAGCACAGTTGCTACTGGTTCTATAACCTACGCTGTAAGAGACACTGAGATGGATGGAATAGAAATTAAAGAAGGAAACATTTTAGGACTTTTAGAAGGTAAAATAAAAGAAGTTGGACAGGACGTTTATAAAGTAACTGAAGAGTTAATTCAGCATATGGTAAATGAAGATTCGGCATTGATTACTTTATTTTATGGTAAAGAATGCGACGAAGCTAAAGCTGAAGAACTTCGTGCTAAGCTAGAAAATTATCCGGATTTAGATGTACAAAGCTATAACGGCGACCAGCCACTTTATTATTTTATTATTTCTGTAGAATAAAAAATCGCCTAAGGCGATTTTTTTATTTAGAGGTGATGAATTGAACATAAATATGGATATTTCAAATTTAAAAGGAGTAGGACCTAAAACCGCCGCTTCTCTTAAAAAGTGTGGTATTTACACAATTTTAGATTTGCTTTTATACATTCCCAGAGACTATGAATTCGTTAATCAAGATATGGATTTGTCAAATTTTAATGAGGATGAGAAATATGTTCTAAAGTGCACATACATGGGAGTAGATAAAGAAATAAGAGTAAAGAGCGGAAAATTATTAACTACTCTAAGGTTTCAGCAGGATAATCATATAGTATATGGAAAATGGTTTAATCAGCCTTATATAAAAAAAGCTTATAGACAGGGAGAAAAATTATTTCTTCTAGGTAAATATAAAAGGATAGGAAATAATCTTGAAATTATAAATCCAATTATAAGTAAAAATCTCCTTCAGGAAAAAGGTATTATTGCGAAATATTCTCTAAAAGATGCATTAAGCAATAAAATTATATCCAAACTCATTCATGGAGTTCTGGACAATATAAAAATCAGGGAAAATCTAACTGAAGGAATAATAAAAAAGTACAATTTAATGCCTCTTGATACTGCAATAAGAAACATTCATTTTCCAAAGGATTCTACGGAACTATCAAGGGCTGTGAACAGGTTAAAATTTCAAGAGCTTTTTTCATATTCTTTAAAACTGATAATGATAAAACATCATTTAAAAAACAGTAAAAAAGGAATCCCTTTTACAATGACTAAAGAGTTATCACTTTTCAAGGAAAGTTTACCCTACGCTCTAACAGAGGCCCAAAGGAGAGTGGTCAGGGAAATACTTATAGACGAAAAGAGAAATTACCCTATGAATAGATTAGTTCAAGGAGATGTGGGAAGCGGTAAAACCATAGTTGCCTTAATTGCTTCTTTAAATATATATTATAATGGTTATCAGATTGCTTTTATGGCACCCACAGAAATACTGGCAGAACAGCATTATAAAGAAAGTAAAAAACTCTTCAAAAACTTTAATATGAATGTTTATCTATTAACTGGAAGCACTGGCCTCTCAGAAAAAAAACGAATTAAAGAGATGCTGAAAAGAGATGAACCTGCACTAGTAATAGGTACTCATGCTCTGATTGAAGAGGATGTAGTATTTTCTAATCTAGGTTTAATAATTACGGATGAGCAGCATCGTTTTGGTGTAAATCAAAGGGGACGGTTGATAAATAAGAATGAAGAAGCAGATGTTTTAGTAATGACTGCAACTCCAATACCCAGAACTCTTGCATTATATCTATACAATGATTTAGATATTTCAGTTATAGATGAGCTTCCTCCAGGAAGAAAAAAAATTGAAACTTTGTTTTATGACTTAAATCATAGAAGTAGTGCATATAATATCGCTGAAGCCGAGGTGAAAAAAGGAAGGCAGGTGTATATTGTATGTCCTCTAATCGAAGATAATGAAAAATTAGAGCTTAAATCTGTTGAAGCTTTATACGAAGAGTTGAAAGAAAAGTTCTTTCAGCATTACAATATTGAAATTCTCCACGGGAAAATGAATCCTAAAGAAAAAGAAAGTATAATGAATAGATTTAAAGAAAACTCCACTCAAATATTAATTTCTACTACAGTTATTGAAGTTGGAGTAAATGTTCCTAATGCCAGCGTAATGATAATTGAAAATGCAGAGCGGTTCGGACTTTCACAACTTCACCAGCTTAGAGGCAGAGTAGGGAGAGGGGAATACGAATCTTATTGTATACTGCTGGCTAATGCTAAAAATAATATTACTAAAAAAAGAATGGAAACATTGGTACAAAGCAGCGACGGCTTCTTCATATCTGAGCAGGATATGAAACTAAGAGGTACAGGAGTAATTTTCGGTACACGGCAACATGGTGATAGTGGATTTATGATAGCTGATATATTAAACGATGCTAATATATTAAAGGCTGCTAATTTGGAAGCACAAACCATATATAATTCCATATTACCAGAAGAAGTTAAAATCAAAACTGAAATACTAAATAACTTAGAAATCAATTCCAAATACATCTGCTTTAATTAAACAACAAAAAATTGTAAACTTCCATTAGTTATGCTAAAATTTTAAATATGACAGTGAAGGAGAGTTCAAATGAGAATAATTTCAGGAAAAGCAAAGGGAAGAAAGCTATTTTCACCTCCTACCAGTGAAACAAGACCAACTCTTGACAGAGTTAAGGAATCTATGTTCAGTATAATTCAGGGATACATACCTGAAGCAATAGTACTTGACATGTTTTCTGGTACAGGAAGCTTAGGGCTGGAAGCAGCAAGCAGAGGGGCAAAAGAATGTCATCTTATTGATAAGAGTTCTACAACCTATCCCTATTTAAAACAGAATATTGACCATCTAAAATTTAATGATTTCTGTTTTAGCTACAATACAGATGCTTATTCTGCTCTGAAGAAATTCAGCAATATGAATAAGGTTTTTGATGTGATTTTTATAGACCCTCCATATTTAAAAAACATGATACCGGAAGCAATCCAGTTCATCTATAAAAACCAGCTTTTAGATAAGGATGGAATTATAGTAACAAAGATTGATTCTTCTGAGGATATATACGAAGGAATTAATGAATTAATGCTGTCTAATAAGAGAAAATACGGAAACACTACTGTTTGTTTTTATAAGTACGAGGAGGAGCAATAATGAAAGTTGCAGTTTATCCTGGCAGCTTTGATCCTATTACCAAAGGACACTTGGATATAATAGAAAGAAGCTCTAGAATATTTGATGAAGTAATTGTGTCAGTTCTTATCAATGTAGATAAAAATAATCTTTTTACCACAGAAGAAAGAGTAGAATTGATAAAAAAAGTCGTAAAACCGTATAAGAATGTAAAAGTAGAAAGTTTTAACGGATTACTAGTAAACTATATGAAGGAAAAACAATCAAATGTTATCATTAAGGGCCTTAGAGCTCTTTCAGATTTTGAATATGAATTTCAAATGGCATTGATGAATAACAAATTAGATCCCAGCATCGAAACTGTTTTTATGATGACTAATTCCCAATATTCTTTTATTAGTTCATCATCTATAAAGCAGGTTGCAAAGTTTGGAGGATGTTTAAAAGATCTTGTTCCTGATGAAATCATAAAAGATATCTTAAATAAGTTTAGAGGTGATTAGTATGGAGGTTATGCAGCTATTAGAATATCTTCAGGATATTGTGGAGTCGGCTCCAAAGGTTCCTATCACTGGAAAGGTACTTGTTGACAAAAAAGAACTCACAGAAGTTCTAGATCAGATATTTAATTATCTTCCTGATGATATAAAAAAGGCTCAATGGATCGTTAGTGAAAAAGAAAGAATAATGGCCGAAGCAAAAAAAGAGTATGAGACAATAAAAAATGATACTATGGACATGATTAAAAAACAGGTGGAAAATCATGATATCACTAAAGAAGCTCAAATTAAAGGCCAGGAAATAATCAGCGCAGCTCAAAGAGATGCTAAGGCAATTCGATTGGGCGCTAGAGATTATGCAGATGAAATCTTGTGCCAGCTGGAAAAAGAATTAGAACTTAAAACCAATGAAATCATTAATTCTATAAAAGTGAATGTGGAAAATTTAGCAGTTCAGCTGACAGAGGATATTTCAAGTTCTTCTTCAGATATACGGGAAAACATAAAAGAATTAAGATCTATCAAATAAAACATCAACTACATATATAAATAAGCTTAGCACAAGTAATACCATAAAGGGGATTAATATTACTGAATTACCTGCATTGCCGTTACTAAAGGCTGAAACAGTGCTTAAACTAACAGAAACCACAAAGAAAGTTATAATAAAACTTATAATACCCTGAAGCATTTTTCTATATAAATATCTAAAAAATTTAAAACAGGAATGCTTATAACAAAAGGAATGTACCTGTGCTAATATGGAAAATCCGCTGAAACTGCATAAAAAGCTGGCAAGGCTCAATTTAACTACCAGATTAATCTCTGCTTTAGAAAGCAAATAGCATCCGTTAGTTATTTCCAGCATACCCAATAATAATGAATTTAATAGATTCTTATCCAGCTTCAATATTTGGGATAGTTCATTGGTAAAATAAATATATAAATAATTATTTTTTATTATGGGAATGATAACCGAAAATAATATTACAAAACCTGCAACGCTTATGCAGGTTTTTGTTGCATCTTCAAGGGATTGCTTCATGGCAAATCCTAAATTTACATTATTTTTATTCTTTGCTATTGAGATTTTAATAGTACTTTTTGATGGAGAAAGTATAATTGACATTATAAAACATGACAGATAGTTTGCTACAAGAAGTAGATACCCAAGGTAAGTGTTCCCAAACATAACTGTGGCAACGGAACCGATTATAAATAGGGGACTGGTATTAGTTGCTATATTTAACAATCTTACATATTCCTCGCTGCTGATATATCCTTCATCATAGAGAATGGTACTGTATTTTGCACCTAAGGGGTAACCACATAAAATGCTTATAGTTAAAGCTAAACTACACTGTTTTGATAACCTTAGAGGAATACACAAAATAGGTCCTACGGTTTTTGAATACAGATTAATGCCATCATAGCAAATAAGCATATTACATACCACTAAAAAAGGAAACAAGGTTGGAAATATTGAACCCATAAAGAGTTTTAAACCTGAGGTGGCAGATTCTATGGATACCTTGGGATATAAAAGAAGGTATACTATTATCATCGTAAAAACTATGCAGTAGAATATATTAAACCTCTTGGTATATAATAATGCTAAAATAATAACAATTAAAACCAATGAAACTATTATCATAAGAACCCCCGGAAAATTAATTTATGATTAGCTAATTATATTTTGACCGTAATTAATTTATCACTAGGGAGTAATATAAAAAGTCCTATTACAAATAAATAGGACTTTTTATATAGTCGTCATTTGGTTCAATGGCTTTATTAATAAGACTGTATGCTTTAGTGCACTGTATATCTAATTCCAGCATTCTGTTGATGTTGCTTGGGATTTTATTAATAAGTTCTAATTGAGAGGATTTTTTCATCCTTTTTATCAGGATTCTTCCTTTATCATTAAAGGCGAGTATTCTTGCATAGCTGCTGGGTGTTCTTCTTAGGGAATCCAACTGGTAATTATCGAATCCTATAAAATACTGGCATAATATTCTGTTTAACCTTGTATAAGTATATCTTTTGCTTTTTGAATTTAATATTAATTCTTTAAGGCTGTTACTATTTATAATGGAGGAATAAATCTTATTATCTAATCCCTCAGAGACATCAGGAAGTTTATTTAAATCATTGTTTAATAAAAGCTTATATTTCAAATAAGGAAACATATCTTCTTCAAAGGTGAATTCATAATTACTTTCCTGAATCTCTTTAAGTTTGTTATAAGTGTAATCAGGAAGATGTTCCTTAATTAAATCAGGACTTTTAATCCTCAATGCCTCTCTAATTGCTGTAGCACTGGCAAAGTTACTGCTAAGTTCCTTGTGGTTATAGCCGTCTCCATGTCTAGTTATAGTCACCGGTTTAATGATGCTGTTTATTTTATCAAGAGCTTTACAATACTCTAACGCTAGAATATTGTTTGGAGATTCAATAAAACTCTCTATGCTTTCCTTTGTATTTATGTTGATATCTTTTAAAGTTAAATATTCTATTAAGCTTTTAGATCGGGCTTTTGCAAAGGGAAGTCCTTCATCTAGATGTTTTTTTAAAAGCTCCCTGTATTCAATAGGTTCACTTCCTATAATCTTTGCTGAAGTTTTAATAAGATTTATATCTCCGCTTTCACTTCCAAAGGAAAGAAAATCTATTATGGATAAATCCTGAAGAAGCTTTACAGCTCCCTGGGCAAAGAATTCTGCTGAAGATACACTAAAGACAGCAGGAAGCTCAATAACAAGATCTGCTCCGGAAAGCACTGCGATTTCAGCCCTGTTCCATTTATTCATTATGGAGGGAATGCCTCTTTGCATAAAGTTACCACTCATAAGGCAAACTATAGCATCACAGCCTGTTAGTTCTTTTGTATAACGCATATGATATATGTGTCCTTTGTGAAGGGGATTATATTCGCAAATTATGGCCGCTGTTTTCATATCATCACCTTTTTAATTATTATTTATACTTAGTAATTATATATTAAAATCACTGCTAAAACACATAAAATTAAATTGTGTACATAAATTATTAACAAATAAAGTGCTTTTTATGTTTTTATTGTTGAAAAGTATATCATATAAGTTGTATATTAATATATGTAATCAAGTGTGCTTTGAAAGGAGAAATAAACATGGAGCTTATGAAAAATATTTGGGAAGCAGCTCAAAGAGATAGAAAGAGAATAGTGCTTCCTGAAGGTGAGGAAGAGAGAAATTTAATAGCTTCTCAAAAAATAAAAGAAAATGGCTTAGCAGATGTAATTCTAGTAGGCAACACAGAAGTTGTTAAGAAAAAAGCAGCTGAGTTAAATGTAAATTTAGAAGGTATTAAAATTGAAGATCCAGAAGCCTCAGATAAAATTGACACCTATGTTAACGCATTTTATGAAATAAGAAAAAATAAGGGTATGACCATAGAGAAAGCAAAAAAAATAGTTAGAGATCCATTATACTTCGGTACTATGATGGTGAAACTTGGAGATGCTGATGGTATGGTTTCTGGAGCAATACATACAACTGGAGATCTATTAAGACCAGGACTTCAGATAATTAAAACTTCTCCTGGTGTTTCTGTAGTTTCCAGCTTTTTTATTATGCTTGTTCCAGGATCTGAATACGGAGATGAAGGTATGCTTTTATTCTCTGATTGTGCAGTAAACCCAAATCCAAATGCTGAACAATTAGCTTCAATAGCTATTGCAACTGCTGAAACCGCTAAAAACTTATTTGGAATGTCACCGAATGTTGCAATGTTATCCTTCTCTACCATGGGTAGTGCGGATCATGAATTAGTAGATAAAGTAAGAAAAGCAACAGAAATCGCAAAGGAACTGAGACCGGATCTTCATATAGATGGAGAAATGCAGCTTGATGCTGCTATAGTTCCTAAAGTAGCTTCCCAAAAAGCGCCTAACAGTCCTGTAGCTGGCAAAGCCAATGTATTAATTTTCCCTGATTTACAGGCTGGTAATATTGGGTACAAATTGGTTCAGAGATTTGCTAATGCAGAGGCTATAGGACCAGTTTGTCAGGGTTTTGCTAAGCCAATTAACGACTTATCAAGAGGATGTTCCTATGAAGATATAGTTAATGTGGTAGCTATAACCGCTGTTCAGGCACAAAATATATAATTTATTTTTAAGGAGTGTTACATATGAAAGTTCTCGTTATTAATTGTGGAAGTTCGTCACTAAAATATCAGCTTATTAATATGGATAATGAATCTGTATTAGCTAAAGGCCTGGTAGAAAGAATAGGAATAGACGGTTCTATTCTTACTCAAAAAGTAGAAGGCAGAGAGAAATTTATAATTGAACAGCCAATGAAAGACCATAAGGATGCTATAAAATTAGTTTTAAATGCATTAGTTGATAAGACAAATGGTGTAATAAACGATATGTCTGAAATCTCAGCAGTAGGACATAGAGTTGTTCACTGAGGAGAAAAATACGCAAATTCGGTACTAATTGACGATTCAGTTATGAGCTATCTAGAAGAATGTGTAAAATTAGCTCCTCTGCACAATCCACCAAACATCATAGGAATAAATGCATGCAAGGAATTAATGCCAAATACACCAATGGTAGCAGTTTTTGATACAGCCTTCCATCAAACAATGCCTCAGGAGGCTTATATGTATGCTTTACCTTATGAATATTACACTGAATATGGAATAAGAAAATATGGATTCCATGGAACTTCTCATAAGTATGTTGCTACTAAAGCTGCAGAGGCTATGGGTAAAGACATTAAAGACTTAAATATAATTACTTGTCACTTAGGCAATGGATCAAGTGTAACTGCTGTGAAAGGCGGCGTTTCAGTAGATACCAGTATGGGTTTTACTCCTCTTGAAGGCTTAGCAATGGGAACTAGAAGCGGCAGTATCGATCCTGCTATTACAGCTTTCTTAAGCAAAGAATTAAATTTATCTGCTCAGGAAGTAGTAGATGTATTAAATAAAAAATCAGGAGTGCTTGGTTTATCAGGAGTTAGCAGCGATTTTAGAGATATAGAAAATGCTGCTGCTGAAGGCAATAAAAGAGCACAATTAGCTTTAGATTTATTTAATTATAAAGTAAAACAATATATAGGATCCTATGCAGCAGTGTTAGGAAAGGTAGATTGTATAGTATTTACTGCAGGCCTAGGAGAAAATTCACCAGAAACAAGAGAAGCGGTTTGCCAGGGATTAGAATTTTTAGGTGCAAAGATTGATACTGCTAAAAATAAAGTTAGAGGCAAACTTACAGAAATTAATACTGATGACTCCAAAGTAAAAATTTATACAATTCCTACTGATGAAGAAATGATGATTGCTAAAGATACCATGGAAATTGTTTCTTCAAAATAACAAATTTCTTGACTTTTAAAATTCTAGTCTATATAATAAATTGTGTTTGTAAAGTAAATTTACTTGCAAGGGGTGAATAATGCGCTCTAGACTCGAGCTGTGCTTTTTAAGCATAATATGCTATGGCATGAGGGTATTCCCAGAGTTGATTATATGATAATAGAATTTAATGAACTACTCAAAAGAAAAAGCTATGCAAAAGATATTGATCTTAGCTTTAACATGAAATCTTTCCTTTATCAAGGGGATGAAATTATATTTAAATCTCCTGTAAAGGCTAAAGGCAAGGCATCTATTCAAGAGGATATTATTCATTTTGATGTACAGGTAAGCTTTGTAATAGAACTTACCTGTACCAGATGTCTGGATAGATATACTTCAAATTTTGATATAAATATATTTGAAGAATATACTAACAATCCTAAAAAGGAAAGTGAAGATATTATTTTTATAACTGAAGACAGCATAGATATGGAAGAAGTTATTAAGAATAATATTTTATTATCTCTTCCCATTAAAAAGTTATGCAGTAATGACTGCAAAGGCTTATGCCAACACTGCGGAGCAAATTTAAATAAATCTCAATGTAATTGCTCACAGGATGATATTGATATTAGAATGGCAAAGCTTAAGGACTTGTTTTTATCTGATTAAGGAGGTGTTATAAATGGGAAATCCAGCAAGAAAATTCTCTAAAGCTAGAAGAGATTCTAGAAGAGCTCAAACTTTTAAATTAAGCGCACCTGGTATTGTTGAATGTCCACAGTGTCATGAAATGAAGCTTGCTCATAGAGTATGTAAGAGTTGTGGATATTACAAAGGTAAAGAAGTAGTTGCGTCAGAAAAATAAAGAAAGTCATATGACTTTCTTTTCTTTATATTAAAGTAAAAGGAGAATTATATATGAATATAGCTATAGATGGTATGGGTGGAGATAATGCGCCTCACGCTGTAGTTGAAGGTGCTTTGAAAGCCTTAGAAGAATTCAAAGACATAAATATCACTTTAACTGGAAATGAAGATGTAATCTATAAAGAACTTTCTAAATATAACTATGACAAAAATAGAATTTCAGTTGAAAAAGCTGATGAAGTAATTTCTCCTAACGAACAGCCTGTTAAGGCGGTAAGAAAGAAAAAAAATTCCACATTAAACAGAGCTGTAGGATTGGTAAAAGAAGGAACCTGTGATGCCGTTATATCAGCAGGAAGTACCGGGGCATTTCTTGCAGCTTCTTTGTTAACTTTGGGAAGAATTAAAGGGGTAGATAGACCCGCTTTAGCCCCATTAATGCCAGGGGTAAAGGGTAATTTTCTGGTTCTTGACTCAGGAGCTAATGCTGAATGCAAACCTCAAAATTTACTTCAGTTTGCAGTTATGGGCAAAAACTATTTTGAAAATGTTTTAGGCGTTACAAACCCTAAAATAGGATTAATAAATATTGGTGCTGAGGAAGAAAAAGGAAATGAATTGACTAAAGCAGCATATAAGCTTCTTTCTACCTCTAGTTTAAATTTTGTAGGAAATGTGGAACCAAGAGATATAAGCAGCGGTAATGTTCAGGTCTTAGTTTGTGATGGTTTTGTAGGAAATACTGTTTTAAAAATGTATGGAGGAGTAGCTTCGAATATTTTTTCCATTATAAAGAAGGAAATAATGTCTACATTTAGGAGCAAATTAGGCGGAGTCCTTTTAAAACCTGTGTTTCAAAATATTAAAAAGAAATTTGATTATAAAGAACACGGCGGTGCACCCTTTATTGGAGTCAATGGAATATGTATTAAAGCTCATGGTAGTTCCGACGCCTTGGCCATTAAAAATGCCATTAGACAGGCAAAGAAGTTCTATGATAATGATTTTATTAATAAAATGAAGCAGGAAGTAGAAAACTTAAATATAGAAGAATAAATCATCAATAAAATAAAAACAATTATTACTGAAGATGATATTGACTAATATTTCATTTCTGTAATATTATCTTAATATAATATGTTAGGGAGGTGAAAGGGATGGTTTTCGAAAAGATTAAATCAATAATTGCTGATAAACTGAGTATTGATGAGGATACTATAACAATGGAGTCTGCCTTCATTGAAGACCTAGGTGCTGATTCTCTTGATATAGTTGAGTTGATAATGACATTAGAAGATGAATTTGAAATTGAAATTCCAGATGAGGATGCTGAAGGAATAGTTACAGTAGGGGACGTAGTGGAATATATAAAGTCACATACTGAAGAATAATATAAGTCCCGTTAATTCGGGGCTTTAATTATTAAATTAATAAGTTTATTCTTGAATCTACTTCTAAAGCAGATTGAAGAATATACTTCCAGGAGTTGAAACTAATAAATGAATAATAGCATTAATTCTTTAGAGAATAAATTAGGTATAAAATTTACAAATAAAGCATTATTAATAACAGCACTGACTCATAGTTCTTATGCTAATCAATATAAGAATGTTCAGTTTAATGAACGACTTGAGTTCCTTGGAGATTCAGTGCTTCAGCTTACTATAACTGAGTACCTTTTCAGCTTTTTTAAAGATAAATCCGAAGGTGAATTGACTAAACTAAGGGCCCTTATCGTTTGTGAAAGTTCTCTTTATGAGATTGCAAAAAAACTGGATTTAGGTAACTATATACGAATGAGCAAAGGGGAGGAGTTAACTGGAGGAAGAGAAAGGCCCTCCCTCCTTGCTGACTGTGTAGAAGCTGTTATTGCATCTATATATCTTGATAAAGGCATTGATACAGTAAAAAAGTTTATTATAAATAACTTTGTGGATATTATAGATAAAGCCACTAATAATCAAATTATTTTGGATTATAAAACACGACTACAGGAGATCCTGCAGAGACAAGGTGATGTAACAATTAAATATGATTTAGTAAAATATGAAGGACCGCCTCACAGGAGAAAATTTTATACTGCAGTGTTAATTGAAAATAAAATCATGGGTGAAGGCTCCGGCTACAGCAAAAAAGAATCAGAGCAAAGTGCTGCAAAAAAAGCTCTACTACACTTGGAGGGGAAAAATGTCTAAATCTTATTATATAATACCTATATTTGTCCCTCATCTAGGATGTCCCCATAACTGTGTTTTTTGTAACCAAAGTATTATCGCTTCAAAGGAAGAAGATGTAACAGCGGATAAAGCAGATAAAATAATAAAAGAATATCTAAGTACCATAGTTAATAAAGAAGCAACTATTGAAATTTCTTTTTTTGGAGGAACCTTTACTGCAATAAATATAGAGAAGCAGAAAGAACTGCTGAAAGTAGCAAAAAAATATAAAGAGATTGGCGCTGTTAAGTATATAAGACTATCTACAAGGCCTGACTATATTAATACTGAGATATTGGAACATCTAAAAAGCTACTCTGTAGATATCATAGAACTAGGAGTTCAGTCATTGGATTATGAAGTATTAAAACTGTCAGGCAGAGGTCATGATAAAAATGATGTTACAATGGCATCACAGCTTATAAAAGAATATGGGTTTATCTTGGGTCACCAGATAATGCTTGGTCTTCCCGGTGATACTCCTGAAAAAGATATTAAAACTGCAGAGGAAAGCATATCTATGAAACCTGATTTGTGCCGATTATATCCGACATTGGTTATTAAAGATACTCCTATGGAAATGATGTATAACAGAGGAATATATAAGCCCTATAGTCTTGAGGAAGCAGTTGGTATAACAAAACATCTATATACTATGTATTGCGCTAATAATATACCTATAATTAGACTCGGACTACAGCCTACAGAAAGCATTAATGTTAATGGTGATGTAATTTCTGGCCCCTTTCATCCTGCCTTCAGGGAACTGGTGGAAGGAAGTATAATCAATGATATGATATTTAATTATTTAAAATCAAAAAAAGGTAAATATAATATAAATGTAAATTCTAAAGATATTTCTAAATTATATGCAGATAAAAAGAAATATTTTTATAGAACTTTAGAGAATTTAAACGATATAATTCTACAAGTAAATATAGAAAATGATATTAAAAAAGGCGAAATTAAAATATTTAATGACTGCGAGTGTAGTTATCTGTCGATATATAAATATATGTTAACAGACCCATATAGAAGGAAATTTTGAAGTTTCATAGAATTATAACACTATAAGTAAAACAATTTACAATTTAGTTACATTATTTTCTTACTTATAGGAGGAATTGATTATGGAAGTATTAAAAGTATCAGCACAGTCACAGCCTAAATCTGTAGCAGGTGCTCTAGCTGCGGTCTTAAGGGAGAATCTGACAGCTGAAGTTCAAGCAGTAGGAGCAGGAGCAGTTAACCAAGCAGTTAAAGCTATTGCTATTACAAGGGGGTTCGTAGCACCTAACGGTATTGATTTAGTAGTAATTCCAGCATTTTCAGAAATTTCTATTGAAGGCGAGGAAAGAACAGCTATAAAATTCATTGTCGAACCTAGATAATTTAAGATGATAACAGGCCTTAGAGACATCTCTAAGGCCTTACTTTTATTACTAAGAATATTGATATTTAGTTCATAATAATATAAACTTAATAGAGAAAATGAGGTGATTATATGAAACCTGCTAAAAGAAAGCAATTAGCCAGATTGTTAGTTTTTTGGTTAGTATTCATTTTCTTAATAGGCCTTATACCAATGGTAGCTTTGACTAGATAAAGGAGTAATAATATGTTCTTAAAATCTATTGAGATACGAGGATTTAAATCATTTGCAGATAAAACTGAATTAAATTTTAAAAAGGGAGTTACCGCTGTAGTAGGCCCTAACGGAAGCGGAAAAAGTAATATTTCCGATGCGGTAAGATGGGTTCTAGGAGAGCAGAGTGCTAAAAGTCTTCGAGGCGGTAAGATGGAAGATGTTATATTTGCTGGTACTCAATTTAGAAAACCAGTTGGACTAGCTCAAGTTTCACTGACCCTTGATAATTCTTCAGGAGAATTACCTATTGACTATAGCGATATAACTATTACCAGAAGAATTTTCCGTTCTGGTGAAAGTGAATATTTAATTAATAATACTAACTGCAGACTCAAAGATATTCATGAACTGTTTATGGATACAGGAATAGGAAAAGAGGGTTACTCCATTATTGGACAGGGTAAAATCGATGCAATTTTAAGTGGTAAGCCTGAGGAACGAAGAGGACTATTAGAAGAAGCTGCTGGGATAGTTAAATATAAATCCAGAAAAGAAGAAGCAGAAAAAAAATTACAAAATACTGAGCAAAATTTAATAAGAATTAAGGATATTTTGAACACCTATGAAGAAAGACTTGAACCTTTAAGGGTTGAAAGTGAAAAAGCCATGAAATTTGTAGATTTATCCAATGAATTAAATTCATTAGAAATCTCATTTATAACGGACAGTATTAAAAGATTAAAAAATTCTATTGATACAGAGGAAACTAAGATTAAAGATATCAAGCTTCAAATGGAAGAAGTGGAGTATTTAAAGGGTCAATTGAAAAATGACCTAGAAAATAAGAACCATGAAATGGATAAACATGAATCCTTTTATAATGAAGCTAAAAATGAATATTACTCAGGTAAATCAAAATGTCAAGAATATGAGTATGAGATACAGATTTTAAAAGAAAAGATCCTTAATATTAAAGCTAACATTCAGAGAAATAATACTTCAATATCAGAACTTGAAAATACTCTATTGAAATTAAAGGAAAGTAAAGAATTCTTAGATAAGGATCTACAGGTTAATCAGAATAATCAAGCTTCTCTGGAACAGCAGATATTAGAACTGGAAAAGAAAGTTTTAAATTTAAATGAAAGCATTGGCTCAAAAGAGTCTCTTTCAGAGAATTTAAGAACTGAAGCCATTGAACTGCTTAGAAATGCCTCTGGGAAGAAAAACAAATGTTCGCTTCTTCAAAGCGACTATGATAAAAATTGCGAAAGAATAAAGGAACTGGAAAACCAAATTGCAAACAATAAAGATTTAGCAGCCATTAATTTAAACACAGTATCAGGTCTCAATAAATCCATTGAAGGTTTAAACAGTGACATAGTGGATTTAGAAAATAACATATTAACTCTCAGAAAGAAACTTAAAGATAAGAATCTTGAAAAAGAAAGAATTGAGAAGGAGCTTAAAGAGAAAAACATCAAGTATAATAAACTGGAAGCAAATTACACTATGCTGTCCAATTTGGAAAAGCAGTACGAAGGTTATAACAGAGCAGTTAAAACATTGGTTCAACATGCTGAAAAAGACTCTTTCATAGTCAAAAGAGATAGTTTTTTTGTTTTAGGAGACATTATAAAAGTTCAAAAAGAACATGAAACAGCAATTGAAATATCTCTAGGAGGGTCAATTTCAGATATAATCACAATTGAAGAGGAAACTGCTAAGCTTCTTATAAAGTACCTTAAGAATAATTCACTTGGAAGGGCTACCTTTCTTCCCCTTTCAATAATAAGAGGAAGAAAACTTACAATCAACGATAATATCAAGTCTACTGCAGGGTATATTGGAATAGCCAGTGAACTTATAGAATATGACAGTAAATTTAATAATGCTATTCAGTATGTACTGGGAAGAACAGTAATATGCAGCGACATGGACAGTGCTCTTCTCGTGGCTAAGAAGAGCAGCTACTCTTTTAAAATAGTTACATTAGCAGGAGAGGTAGTTAATGTTGGAGGTGCCTTAACCGGCGGAAGCAATAATTATAAAAATACCAGCATAATAAGCAGGAAAAGAGAATTGGAGGATACATTAAATTCTCTTGAGAATACTAAAGTAAATATAAATTTATTGACAGAAAATCTTCAGACAATAAAAAATGACTATAAAAACATTGATGATGCTATTCTTTCTTCTAAAGATGAAATACATTATAAAAATATTGATATAGTTAAGCTTAGGGAAAAAATTTCTTCTGTAGATTCAGAGGCTAATAGGATTAAGAGTTCTTTAAAAGTATCTGAAAAAGAAATAACTGATATATCCAACAAAAACTCATATATATTAAAAGACATACAGCTATTGGAGGAAAGTATTCATGCTCTAAGTAAAAAGGAAAATGAAAATAAAGAATCCTTGTCAGAATTGGACAAATTCCTAACATCTCAGAGAAATGAGATAAATGAGGTTAAGCAAAATTTAACAGAGCTTAAAATTAAAAAGGCTCAGGCGGATGAAATCGTATCAGGAAGGATAAATGAACTGGTGAGAATATCTCAGGAATTAGAATCAAATAATAATAAAATAGTTCATTTCAATGATGATATTGATCTTATGGCACAGGAAAAGTTAAAACATACAAATGAAATACAGACTTTACAATCAGAAATTGATGTATTAAAAGATTCAATGCTTAAAATGGAAAAGGATTTTCAAAGCTTTGAATTTAAAAGGGTTACCCTGAAGGATGAAATAAAAGCAATTCAATCTCAATTAGAAGATAAGATTTCTGCTCTTCAAAAACAGGAGGAGCAAATTCATAAATTTGAAATTGCTAAAGCAAGATTTGAAATGGAGAAAGAGAGCATTTTAAAACGTCTTAATGAGGAAATGAATCTTACTTATGCAGAGGCAGAAGCGAAGTCTATAGCTATTACAGATATGGATTATGTAAAAAGAACTATAAAACACTTAAAAGAAAGCATAAATTTATTAGGAAATGTAAATGTAGGTGCTATAGAGGAATATAAAGAAATAAGTGAAAAGTACAGTTTTATGTCTTCTCAACAAGAGGACTTAATAAATGCAAAAAACGAATTACTAAATGTTATAAATGAAATGACTGAAAAGATGAGGCATTTATTTTCTACAAACTTCAAAATTTTAAAAGAGAACTTTAATGAAACCTTTAAGTTATTATTTAAAGGAGGAAGCGGTGATTTAATATTATCTGAGGGAGATGAACTCACAGCAAACATAGAAATTAATGTTCAGCCTCCAGGCAAAAAGCTTCAAAATATCAATTTAATGTCTGGTGGAGAAAAAGTATTATCTGCTATCGCACTTTTATTTGCAATATTAAAAATGAAACCAACTCCTTTCTGTATACTTGACGAAATTGAGGCGGCCTTAGATGACTCTAATGTTTACAGATATGCTGAATTTATGAAGAGTTTTTCCCAGCGTGTACAGTTCATAGTTATTACCCATAGAAAAGGTACTATGGAGGCCTGCGACGTACTTTACGGTATAACAATGGAGGAAAAAGGTGTATCTAAAGTGGTTTCACTAGATTTATCAAAAAAATAAAGGAGGTATACCATGTTAGACAGTTTCTTTGACAAACTAAAATCCGGGCTTAATAAAACCAGAAACAGTCTTACGGATAAGGTAAATGAATTATTTAACTTAGCAGTAAGCATCGATGATGACCTTTATGATGAGCTGGAGGAAATATTAATAACATCGGACATTGGAATGGACACCACTATAACCATAATAGATAAATTAAAAGAAAAGATAAGAGAAAATAAAATCAATGATCCTGAAAAAATTAAACCATGCCTTAAAGAGGTTATAAGAGAAATATTAGATAAAGGCAGTAATATTACCGCAGAGGATTATCCCAAGGTAATGCTTGTAATAGGAGTCAATGGAGTAGGAAAAACCACATCCATTGGGAAAATAGCTTCAAAATACAAAAAAGATAATAAAAAAGTTTTATTAGCTGCGGCAGATACATTTAGAGCAGCGGCCATTGATCAGCTTGAAATATGGAGCAATAGAGCAGGTGTTGATATCGTAAGACATCAAGAAGGCTCAGATCCCGCTGCGGTGGTATATGATGCAATACAAGCTGCAAAAGCCAGAAGAGTTGATGTGCTTCTCTGTGATACCGCAGGCCGACTTCACAACAAGAAAAACTTAATGGATGAACTTGCAAAAATTAACCGAATTATTGATAGAGAATACGGCGAAAGTACAAAAGAAACCTTACTTGTACTAGATGGTACAACAGGACAAAATGCAATTATACAAGCAAAACAATTTATGGAGGTATGTCCTATTGACGGGATAATACTTACTAAACTAGACGGTACTGCAAAAGGCGGAGTAGTTATATCCATTAAAAACACATTAAATATTCCTGTAAAATACATTGGTGTTGGTGAGGGAATTGAAGATCTACAAGAATTTGATTCTCAAGCATTTACAGATGCATTATTTTAGGTGTTAAGTAAAAATACTTGACAGGGTATTTTAAATCTGATATTATCATTTTTGTGATAGGTGATTATATGATAGATAGAGTAGAGATTTCCATACTTCTAGATTATTATGGAGAGCTCTTAACAGAAAAACAACAAAAGATAATGAATCTTTACTACAATGAAGATTTTTCTCTTTCAGAAATTGCTGAACTTAATAAAACCAGCAGGCAGGCAATTTATGATGCCATTAAAAGATGCTATAAACAACTTTTAACTTATGAAAACAAATTAGGTTTAATGGAAAGTAATTTTGCTTTAACTGAAAAGAAAAAATTAATCTTGGAGAAATTGAGCAGTATTAAATCATTAAACAAAGATGATTTAAATTTAGTAGTAAAGGATATTGAAGATATATTAGAAGATTTATAATATAGGAGGGTCAGCATGGCTTTTGAAGGATTGGCGTCTAAGCTTCAGGACACAATTAAAAAACTAAAGGGTAAAGGTAAGCTATCTGAAAAAGATATCAAAGAAGCCATGAGAGAAGTTAAGCTTGCACTGTTGGAAGCTGATGTTAATTTTAAAGTTGTAAAAAGCTTCATTAATAGAGTTACAGAAAAATGTTCCGGTTCAGAAGTTTTACAAAGCTTAACTCCTGGTCAAAGCGTTATTAAGATAGTTAATGAAGAGCTAACACGTTTGATGGGTGGAACAGAAAGCAGGATAGCCTACTCAGATAGCGGAATAACGGTATTAATGCTGGTAGGGCTTCAAGGTGCAGGTAAAACTACCATGTGCGGTAAGTTAGCTTTATACTTACGTAAAAAGAATAAAAAACCACTACTGGTGGCAGCAGATATATACAGACCTGCAGCTATTAAACAGCTTCAGGTAGTTGGAAAACAAATTGATATCCCTGTATTTGCCATGGGTGATAAAACTAATCCGGTAGATATAGTAAAAGCATCTATAGAGCATGCAAAAGCAAATGCAAATAATGTAGTTATTATAGACACCGCAGGTAGATTACACATAGATGAAGAACTTATGGAGGAGCTTAAATCCATTAAAAGTTCAGTAAAGCCAAATGAAATTTTGCTTGTAGTAGATTCAATGACAGGTCAGGATGCAGTAAATGTCGCAGATTCTTTTAACGGCAGTCTGGATATTTCCGGCGTTATTTTAACTAAGCTGGATGGTGATACTCGTGGAGGAGCAGCGCTTTCCATAAGAGAAATTACAGGTAAACCCATTAAATTTGTAGGTCTTGGTGAGAAGATGAACGACATAGAAGTTTTTCATCCTGAAAGAATGGCATCAAGAATACTAGGTATGGGGGATATTCTGTCCTTAATTGAAAAGGCTCAGCCAGCTATTGATGAAAAAGAAGCTAAAGAATTGGGGAGCAGAATGCTCACTCAAGAATTTAACTTTGAAGACTTTTTATCTGCAATGAATCAAATGAAAAAGCTGGGACCATTAACAAAAATAATAGAAATGATTCCAGGATTCAATTCAAAGCAGCTTGAAGGTATAGATTTAAGTCAAAGCGAGAAGGAAATGTCTAAAGTTGAAGCTATTATTAATTCCATGACTCAAAGAGAAAGGAAAAATCCTTCTCTCATATCAGCTTCACCCTCACGTAAACGAAGAATTGCAAATGGTTCTGGTGTTACAGTACAGCAGGTGAATAAACTTCTTAAGGACTTTGAAAACATGAATAAAATGACAAAGCAAATGAAGTCAATGCAAAAAAGCAGTAAAAAAGGCTTATTCGGTAAGTTTCCTTTCTGAATTAGTTGATATAAGACAGACTTGAAGGAGGTGATTTAAATGGCAGTAAAGATAAGATTAAGAAGAATGGGTGCTAAAAAAGCTCCTTTCTATAGAGTTGTTGTTGCTGATTCTAGAAGCCCTAGAGATGGAAGATTCATCGAAGAAATTGGCTATTATAATCCAGTTGCAGAACCAGCAGTTATTAAAATCGACGAAGAAAAAGCAGCTACATGGGTAAAAAATGGAGCTCAACCAACTGATATTGTTAAAAGGCTATTTGAAAAAGCTGGTATTAACAAATAGTTTTCGGGAGGTGAATTCTGCTGACATTTAAATAGTCAGCAGAAGTATAAATGAAGGAATTAGTTGAAATTATAGCTAAGTCATTAGTGGATAATCCAGATTTAGTTCAAGTAAAAGAAGTTGCCGGAGAGCAATCTATTATACTTGAATTAAAGGTTGCTCCTGAAGATATGGGCAAGGTTATTGGTAAACAGGGAAGAATAGCAAAAGCTATCAGAACTGTGGTAAAGGCTGCTGCTATAAAAGAAAATAAAAGGGTAGTAGTTGAAATAATCTAAATAAAAGAGTTAGGGGATCCTAGCTCTTTTATTAATATTTGGTGGTGATAATTTGAGTGACTTATTGGCAGTTGGACAAATTATAAATACTCATGGTATTAAAGGGGAATTAAAAATTTATCCATTAACAGATGATACTAGAAGGTTTAGAAAATTAAAGTATGTTATTATTGATGATAAAGAGGTTAAGGTATCCTGGTGCAAGCTACAGAATGATAGAGTTATCATTAAATTAGAGGGTATAGATAGCATTGAACAGGGTGAAAAGCTCAAAACCAAATATATCAATGTAAGACGAGAAGATGCAGTAAATCTCCCGGAAGATACTTATTTTATAGCTGACCTTGTAGGATGTGAGGTCTTCGATACAAAGGATGAGTACATTGGTAAGGTTCATGAGGTAATAAAAACCGGAAGCAATGATGTGTATTGGATAAAGAAAGATAAAAAAGAGGTGTTAGTTCCCGCTATGAAAGAATTTGTGCCTTTAATTGATATCAAAGAAAAAAAAATTATTATAAGACCTGTAGGAGAATGGATGGATGAAGATTAGTATTTTAACTCTGTTTCCTGAAATGTTTGATGTTTTCCAGCACAGTATAATAGGAAGGGCTATTAAAAACGGAATAATAGATATAGATTTATATAATATAAGAGATTATTCTTCAAATAAGCATAAAAAGGTAGATGATTATCCTTATGGAGGAGGTGCCGGAATGGTAATGTCTCCTCAGCCCATAGTGGACTGTATTAATACGGTTAAGGAAAATAATCCTGGAAAGGTTATTTTCCTAGGGCCACGAGGTGAAACATTTAATCAGCAGAAGGCAAACGAGCTTTCTGAGGAAAAGAATTTAATCTTTCTGTGCGGTCACTATGAAGGTTTGGACGAAAGAATATATAAATACATTGACGAAGAAATCTCATTAGGAGATTTTGTATTAACAGGTGGAGAAATGGCATGCATACCTATAGTGGATAGCATATGCAGACTTAAACCTGGTGTTCTTTCCTCCAGCGAGAGCTATGAAGAGGAATCATTTTATAACGGCCTTCTAGAATATCCTCAATACACCAGACCTGAGGTTTATCAAAGAGAAAGAGTTCCAGAAATACTGCTTTCCGGACATCATGAAAATATAAGAAAATGGAGAAAGGCTAAATCTCTGCAGATTACTCAAGCAAAAAGGCCAGATCTTTATAATAAATATAATTTAACTAAAGAAGATAAAAAAATATTAAAAAAATTCCAGGAAAGCTAAAATAAATATTGAATTATACAGGTGTATATGCTAAAATAACCTTTGTGCTAGTACGGACGTTCCTCTACCTTTTTATTGAGGCATGAACGTTAAATTCATCGCTAAGGAGGGAAAGCACATGAACGATATAATAAGATCCATAGAACAAGAGCAGTTAAGAAATGACTTACCTCAATTTAATGTAGGTGACACTGTAAAAGTTTATGTTAAGGTAAAAGAAAATAACAGAGAAAGAGTTCAGATGTTTGAAGGAACTGTTATTAAAAGACAAAACGGCGGAATAAGAGAGACTTTCACTGTAAGAAGACTTGCTTATAACACCGGAGTTGAAAGAACTTTCCCAGTTAATTCTCCTATAATTGAAAAAATCGAAGTAACAAGAAGAGGTAAAGTAAGAAGAGCTAAGCTATTCTACTTAAGAGATAGAGTTGGTAAGGCTGCTAAGGTAAAAGAACTTATTAAATAGAAACTAATTAATGGGGCTAATTTAGTCCCATTTTTCTTATAACAAAATAATACTTAAGGATGTGATAGCATATGGCTATTAATTGGTTTCCAGGTCACATGGTGAAAACCCGTAGAGAGATAAAAGAAAACTTAAAACTCGTAGATGCCGTTATAGAAATAAGAGACGCAAGAATAGTTAAATCAAGCTCCAATCCTGAAATAGAAGAGCTTTGCGGCACTAAGCCCAGATTAATATTATTAAACAAAAGTGATTTAAGCGAAACAGGTATAACTAAAGAATGGATTAAGGAATTAAGCAAAGATAACATTAAAGCTATTGAAGCAAATAGTTTAACAGGAACAGGTTTAAAAAACATTAAACCTGAGCTTAATCTGCTGTTAAAAGAAAAGCTAGAGAGATTGAAAAATAAAGGCGTAGTAAACCTCACTATAAGGGCTATGGTAGTGGGAATCCCTAATGTAGGCAAATCCTCCTTTATAAATAAAATGGCACAAAACTCCATTGCTAAGGTTGGTGATAGACCAGGAGTTACCAAAAATAAGCAGTGGATTAAAACAAAGATGGGTATAGAACTTTTAGATACTCCTGGTATTTTATGGCCTAAGTTTGATGACGAAGCCGCTCTTAATCTGGCTTTTACAGGAGCTATAAAAGACGAGATAATGGATACCGAGGAACTTGCTTTAAAGCTTGTGGAAACCCTGCAGAATTTGTATCCCAATGAACTCATGGAAAGATATAAACTTACCGACCTGTCAGATTCCTCATTGGAAAATTTAGACAATATAGCCTTAAAACGAGGATGTATTATGAGTAAAAATGCTATAGACTATAATAGGATTGCTGCTATTCTTTTAGATGAATTCAGAGCTGGGAAAATTTCGAAAATATCCCTAGAAAGACCTTATTAAACCGGGGGAATTTATTATGATTGAAATAGATGAAAAAATATTAAATAATAATTATAAACAAATATGTCACATAATAAAAAATATAGATTTGCTGAATATGACAGATTATAATTTCACCCTGTTAACTACCCTGTTAGGAAGCGACAGCAGAAAAAATGTTAAAATGCTTTGTGATAAGCTAATTAAAGAAAAGAATAAAAAGCTTCAAGAAATAGAAAGAGTTAATAGATTATATTCTTTTGATAAGGCTTTTTCTAAAAATGCAGTTCTTGCAGGGGTAGATGAGGTGGGAAGAGGCCCTTTAGCAGGACCTATTGTAGCGGCTGCTGTAATATTAGACTTAAATGATTTAACGGATATTATATTGTTTATAAACGATTCAAAGTCTTTATCATCGGCATTAAGAGAAGAGATATCAAAGGAAATTAAAAACAAAGCTTTAGCTTATTCAATAGCCAGCTGTTCAAATAAGGTTATAGACGAAAAAGGAATATCCTTTTGCAATAACAAAGTGTTTTTAGACTCGGTAAAAGGGCTTCCAATTACTCCAGACATTGTGCTTTCCGATGGCTATAAGATAAAAGACTACAACGGAAAAAATGAAGCTGTTATTAAAGGTGACACAAAAAGCGCAAGTATAGCTTGTGCGTCAATTATTGCAAAGGTATATAGAGATAATCTTATGAAGGAATATCACAAGGTATACCCTGATTATGATTTTAATAGCAATGCAGGCTATGGAAGCAAAAAACACATTGAAGCTATTGCTAATAAGGGTATATGTGAGATTCATAGAAAATCCTTTGTTAGAAATTTTGTTTAGTTAAAACAATCTGAAGGCGTCCTCTAAAAATCTAATTGTATATTCATTATTACTATGATTAAAATATACTTCAATAATATCGAACCTGATATAATAATTATATAAATTCAATCGATGAATGAAATACTTACTTGAACTTATTATTCTATTCTTTTTAAAGCAGGTTATAGACTCCGCTGGTAATCCAAATGCTGAGTTATACCTGCTTTTTACTTCAATGAAAGAAACTATTTCTCCATTAACTGCAATAATATCTATTTCTCCCTTAGAGCATCTAAGGTTTCTTTTTATTATACTGTATCCATTATTCACAAGATATAAAACCGCCAGCTCCTCCCCATAACTACCTATGGTCTTTCTCAAATCATTCATAGAATCTATCCTCCTATTATTTATTATTACCACAATTAATGTAGTCATTATAAAATTATTTAATGTGGCAATAATTTTTATTTAGAGGTGATTTTATGGCCATTGAAATAAACAGTGCCGCTCTTTACGGAATAGAGGGGCTTCTTGTTAAGGTAGAAGTAGATATTGCAAAAGGAATGCCCAGCTTTAACATAGTTGGATTAGCCGATACGGCGGTTAAGGAAGCAAAGGAAAGAGTCCGTGCTGCAATAATAAACTCAGGTTATACTTTCCCTATAGGAAGGATAACCGTTAACCTTGCACCGGCAAATATAAAAAAAGTAGGTTCTATGTTTGATTTACCAATAGCAATAGGTATATTGGCCTGCTCAGGATATATTAATGAAAAAGAATTATTTAATTATTTATTTATAGGAGAACTTTCATTAAGTGGTGAAATAAGAGCGGTGAAGGGCGCTTTAAACCTAGTAATGGAAGGAAGCAAAAACAATATTAAAAATTTTATTGTTCCGGAAAAAAATAAAGAAGAATGCTCTTTAATTAAAGAAATAGGGATATATAACTTCTCTTCTCTGGAACAGTGTGTAAACTTTCTTCTCTTTAAAGATTGTTTACCATATTGTAATAGTAATAATGAACAAAAACCTTTTATACAGGAATTTGACTTTCAGGATATAATCGGTCAAATTAGCTGTAAGAGAGCTTTAGAAATAGCATGTGCAGGCGGTCATAATGTACTTATGTTCGGCCCCCCTGGAGTCGGTAAAACAATGCTCGCAAAGCGTGTACCATCAATAATGCCTCCTCTAAGCTATAATGAGGCGGTGGAGGTGACAAGGATTTACAGCGTTTCAGGGAAGGTTCATTCTGAAGAAGCCCTCATAAAGAAAAGACCTTTTAGAAGTCCACATCACTCCTCTTCCACCTACGCATTAATTGGAGGAGGAAATGATCTTAAAGCAGGGGAAGTCACCTTAGCTCATAAGGGTGTATTGTTTTTGGATGAACTTTTAGAATTTAAAAAAGAGTCACTTGAAGCGCTAAGACAGCCTTTGGAAGATAGACTAATAAATATTTCCAGACAATCAGGCTCAGTATCATATCCTGCAAATTTTATGTTTATAGGAGCCTTAAATCCTTGTCCATGTGGAAAATATACCTTTAAAGAGTTCTATAATCAGTGCAGCTGCAGTGAAAAGGAAATTGAAAGATATTTAAAAAAATTATCGGGACCTCTTCTTGACAGAATAGATATTTATACCTATGTAGCTCCTGTAAACTTTAACGATATCAATAATAATGTAAAAAGCGAAGCTTCCAGCACAATACGAGATAGGGTTATCTCAGCAAGAAAGATACAGGAGGAGAGGTTTAAAAAAAATAACATCAGCTGCAATGCCGAAATGACTCATTCACATTTAACAAAATTCTGTATCCTTTCAGAAAAATGTACTTTACTTATGAAAAAAATATATGAAACTTATAATTTAAGCACAAGAGCCTATGATAGAATTTTGAAAGTTGCCAGAACCATATGCGATTTAAGAGGTAAGGACTTAATTGAGGAAGGAGATATTATAGAAGCTGTTAATTATAGAAAGTTTCTGGATAATAAGATATGTTAATGAATAAAAAGGAGATAACTATGGAACTTTGTGAATTGTGGTTAGGGACTTGTCCTATAAGGAATTATGATAAAATACTGCTTTTAGAAAAATTTCAGTCATCGGAAATGCTGCTTAGCAATATACTGTCTAATAAAAAGGATATAGAAATAAAAAAAGAAATTAGGGAAAAGTTATCAGAAGCCTGGAACAAGGAAAAGCTCGAGGATTATTTACTATATCTAAAAAAATCTAATATAAAGTTTATCACTGCGGAAAATCCAGATTACAACACTAATCTTTATAACACAGGTCTCAACAGACCATACATATTATACTATAAAGGAAATATTAATAAGCTTCAGAAATTTACCGCTGCAGTGGTAGGATCAAGGAACTGTACCGATTACGGTAGAGAAATATGTATGTCTATAGTTAAGGAGCTTGTAAGGCTAGGAATAAACGTCATAAGCGGAGGAGCATTAGGAATTGATTCAATAGCCCATAGAAGCTGTCTAAGTTATGATGGTTTCACTGGTGCTGTACTTGGTTCTGGCATTGATGTATTATATCCTTATGTAAACAAATCCATGTTCAAAGAAATAAGTGAAAAAGGGGTTTTACTAAGCGAATATATTCCTGAGACAAAACCTCATAATTATAATTTTCCAAATAGAAATAGGATAATCAGTGGTATTTCAGACATTGTTATAATCGTGGAAGCAAAAGAAAACAGCGGAAGCTGTATTACCGCTCGCCACGGAGCAGAGCAAGGAAGGGATATAATAGCTGTTCCAGGTGCTCTTTCAATGAAAAACAGCACAGGATGTAATATGCTGATTCAGTCCGGAGCTAATATTTATTTAGGATATGAAAGCATACATACTATATTAGAATTTAACCACAAATGGATAAATCAACAGGAGAGTTCTCCTGTTGCTATACAGAATAATAGCATAAAAGAAACTGTCTTTAGTATAATTTCCGATAAACCAACACATATTGATGAGATACAAAAACACACTAATGTTGACATATCGCTTCTATATGAGTTATTATTTGAAATGCAACTAAATAAAGAAATAATAAGTTTAAGTGGAAACTTTTATGCAAGATTAATTTGATTATTATACAGTATTTTGATTAAGGGGGTGAAACTCCGATTAATTGTAACGGAGTACATTTATGGGTCAGAAATTGGTTATAGTAGAGTCTCCAGCAAAGGCAAAAACTATTGGAAAATATTTAGGAAAGAATTATATTGTGGAAGCATCTATGGGTCATGTTAGAGATCTTCCTAAAAGTCAGCTTGGTGTTGATATTGAAAATAATTATAATCCTAAATACATTACTATCAGAGGTAAGGGAGAACTTATCCATAAATTAAAAAGAGCAGCTAAAAAAAGTGATAAAGTATACCTTGCTACAGACCCTGATAGAGAAGGGGAAGCGATTTCCTGGCATCTTTCCAAGATTTTAGGAATCAAGGAAGACGATAAATGCCGAATAGAATTTAATGAAATTACAAAAAATGCAGTTAAGGGATCAATCAAAAATCCAAGAGAAATAAATAACAATTTAGTTGATGCTCAACAGGCCAGAAGAATAGTTGACAGATTGGTAGGATACGAAATAAGTCCTATATTATGGAAAAATGTTAAATGGGGTTTAAGTGCTGGAAGAGTCCAATCCGCTGCTCTTAAACTCATATGCGACAGAGAAAAAGAAATAGAAAATTTTGTTCCTCAAGAATACTGGACAATTGATACCATATTAAAAAAAGGTAAGACAAAATTTAAGGTTAAACTTAATTCTTATAAAGGCAAAAAAATTGAACTCAATTCAGAGGAGGATGCTAACAAGGTTCTTGAGGCTTTAGAAAATAATGACTACTTAGTCTCAGCTATTAAAGAATCTTCAAGGCTAAAAAATCCCCTGCCACCATTTACTACAAGTACACTTCAGCAGGATGCATACAAAAAAATAAATTTCTCCACTAAGCGCACTATGTCAGTGGCTCAGCAGCTTTATGAAGGAGTAGATGTAAAAGGTCACGGCACCGTAGGTTTAATAACATACATGAGAACCGATTCCGTAAGAATTTCTCAGGAAGCTCAGGAAGGTGCTAAAAGCTTTATAGGAAAAACCTTTGGAGATAAATATATCCCTGAAAAACCAAGGGTATATAAAAGTAAGAAAAATATACAGGATGCTCATGAAGCTATCAGACCATCCAATGTTGAAATAACTCCGGATATTGCAAAACAAACCCTTACAGCTGATCAGTATAAAATTTACACCATTATATGGAATAGGTTTGTAGCAAGTCAAATGTCCTCAAGTATAATCGATACCACCACAGTGGATATTAAAAACGGGGAGTACCTCTTTAGAGCCACAGGTTCTATAACAAAATTTGACGGTTTTATGAAAATTTACGAATATTCATCAGAAGAAGAGGAAGACAGTTCCATGCTTCCAAGGCTAAAGGAGCATGAAAAACTGGATAAAGTAGATATATCAAAAAAGCAACACTTTACCGCTGCTCCTCCAAGGTACACTGAAGCAAGCTTTGTAAAACTCATGGAAGAGAAAGGTATAGGCAGGCCCAGTACTTATGTACCTACAATATCCACTATTCTGGATAGAAAATATGTTCAGAGAGAAAAAAAGAATCTAATCCCAACTGAACTAGGTATAATCGTAAATAATATTGTTGAAGAATACTTCAAACAAATAGTTGACGTTGACTTTACCGCTGATATGGAGTCCAGACTAGATAATATTGAAGAAGGAAAAGATCAATGGACTGATGTGGTAGATGAATTCTTCGGACCTTTACAAAAAGCTATAGACATAGCTGAAAAGGAAGTATCTAAAGTCACTATTGAGGATAAGGTAAGCGATGTACCCTGTGACAAATGCGGAAGATTAATGGTTATTAAGCATGGTAGATACGGTGAGTTTTTAGCCTGTCCAGGTTACCCTGAATGTAAAAATACAAAGCCCATAGTTGAAGAAATAGACGTTTCATGTCCTCAATGCGGAGGCAAAGTAGTCGTTAAACGCAGCAAAAAAGGACGTAAGTTTTATGGATGTTCCAACTACCCGGAATGTAATTTTGTAAGCTGGTATGAACCATCTGACAGAAAGTGCAGTAAATGCGGTTCATACATGCTGGTTAAATACAACAAGAACCAAGGTCAGTATTATCAGTGTTCAAACAGCGAGTGTAAAAATAAAGAAACAGAGAAATAATATTTTGTAGACATCTAATTTAAAAAGTTGTCGAAATTACAGATTAATAGTTGAATTAGTCAGAACGATATGATATATTAAACTAGGTGAGTATTTATAATATTTACAATATTCTAAAAATTTAGCAAAAGACATAATAGACGGTATCATATTAAGGAGGATTAAGATGTCTACATTATTAAATAAAACAAGAATGCTGAATAAGATTCTTCAAAAATCAGGAAGCGAGCCCGTTGCTTTCGAGGATATATGCAAATTACTAAGTGATGTTTTATCCTGTAACGTATATATTGTAAGCAGAAAAGGCAAGATACTGGGTTACAATTTTGTTGAGAATTTTGAATGCGATATAATGAAATCAAAGGTACTTTCTAACGGAAGGTTCCCTGAAGATTTCAACAGCAAGCTTCTAAGCGTACAGGACACTTTGGCTAATAGTGCTAACGGTGGACTATGCGTTTTTCCAAATGAAGAAAAGTGTACACACGAAGAAAAACTGACAACTGTAGTTCCTATAATAGGAAATCGTGAAAGATTAGGGACTCTGCTTTTAGCTCGTTTCAATGATTCATTTACAGATGATGATTTAATCTTAATAGAATATAGCGCTACTATAGTAGGCATGGAAATATTAAGATCTAAGCAAGGTGAGATTGAAGAAGAAGCAAGGAAAAAGGCTGTAGTACAGTTAGCATTAGGCACATTATCTTACTCAGAATTAGAAGCTGTAGAGCATATTTTTAACGAACTGGATGGCACTGAAGGACTTTTAGTAGCGTCCAAGATTGCAGATAAGGTTGGTATTACACGTTCTGTAATAGTAAATGCTCTCAGGAAATTTGAGAGTGCCGGCGTAATAGAGTCAAGATCCCTAGGGATGAAGGGTACACATATAAAAATATTAAATGATAAATTATTAGATGAGCTAAAAAAAATAAGAT
>NZ_CCXI01000063.1 GCF_000820705.1 Clostridium polynesiense
TATAAAGGTATTAAAAACAAAGGATTTAATGCTAAAAATATGTAAAATTATATTGATAGAAAGTAGCACTTATGCTATACTATCTAAGGTAAGAAAATACACACACTATTCAATTTGCAAAAGGGTGCCTTTAAATAAGGTTCTTTGCTTAAATGACAATAGTGGAGGAAAAACCAGGAGGTAATATAATGTCAGTTATATCAATGAAACAATTGCTAGAAGCAGGTGTTCATTTTGGACACCAAACAAGAAGATGGAACCCTAAAATGGCTCCATATATTTTCACAGAGAGAAATGGTATATATATCATCGACCTTCAAAAAACTGTAAAAAAGGTTGAAGATGCATATAACTTCGTTAAAAGTGTGTCAGAAGAAGGAAAGGATATCCTTTTTGTTGGAACTAAGAAACAAGCTCAAGAAGCTATTCAGGAAGAGTCAGTAAGAGCTGGAATGCATTTTGTAAACAACAGATGGTTAGGCGGAATGTTAACTAACTTTTCAACTATTAAAACCAGAATTAAGAGATTAGAAGATTTAGAACAAATGGAGCAGGACGGAACCTTCGAAGTTCTTCCTAAAAAAGAAGTTATCAAGCTTAAAAATGAAAAAGAAAAGCTTGAAAAAAATCTAGGCGGAATTAAATCCATGGATTCCACAAACATAGGTGCATTATTTGTAGTTGATCCAAGAAAAGAAAAGAACGCTATTTCAGAAGCTAAAATACTTGGAATTCCTGTAGTTGCAATAGTTGATACAAACTGTGATCCAGATGAAGTAGATTATGTAATACCAGGAAATGATGATGCGATAAGAGCGGTTAAATTAATAACTGCAAAGATCTCTGATGCTATTATAGAAGGCAGACAGGGTGAACAATTAGCTGAATAATTATAAAAGGTAGGTGAAGTAATTAACTTCATTTACCTTTTAAATTAACTAATAAGGAGGAGTATCATGATTACTGCACAATCCGTAAAAGAGTTAAGAGAAAGAACCGGCGCTGGAATGATGGACTGTAAAAAAGCGCTTACAGAAACAAATGGTGATATGGAAAAAGCTGTTGAATTACTAAGAGAAAAAGGTCTTGCTGCTGCAGCAAAGAAAGCTGGAAGAGTTGCAGCTGAAGGTATCGTTGAAACCTTCATAAATGAAGATTATAAAAACGCTGGAATAATCGAGTTAAACTGCGAAACTGACTTCGTAGCTGCTAATGAAGAATTCAAAACATTAGCAAGCAATATAGCTAAAATGGCAGCAGTTACTTCAGCTTCAACCGTTGAAGCCTATATAGAAGAAAAATATATAGCTGACAACAGCATTACTATAAAAGATGCAATAACTGCATTAATTGCTAAATTAGGCGAAAACATGAACTTAAGAAGATTTGAAAAATTCAGCATCGATAATGGTGTTATTCAAAGCTACATTCATGGAAACGGAAGAATAGGAGTTTTAGTTGAGCTTGAAAGCGAAGCTAAATCAGATGCTTTATTAGATGTAGCTAAGGATGTATGCATGCAGGTTGCTGCTGCTAATCCACTTTTCATAGCTAGAGAAGACGTTGATCAGGAAGCTTTAGATAAAGAAAAAGAAATTTACAGGGTTCAAGCTTTAAATGAAGGAAAACCTGAAAAGATCGTTGATAAGATGGTTGAAGGAAGAATCCAAAAATACTACAAGGAAGTTTGCTTATTAGATCAACCTTGGGTAAGAGAGCCTGATATGTCTATAACTAAATACTTACAAGAAAAATCAAAAGAAGTTGGTTCTCCAATTAAAGTAACTAGATTTGCTAGATTTGAAAAGGGAGAAGGAATCGAAAAGAAAGAAGAAGATTTTGCTGAAGAAGTTGCAAAACAAATGCAAAGTAAGTAGTTAACAGAAGAAGAGAACACCCTGTGTTCTCTTTTTTTAAAATCTCTACTGTTTAGGAGGAAAATATATGAGCTGCTGTAAATATAAAAGAGTTATTCTTAAATTATCAGGAGAATCACTTGCTGGAAATGGTGGATTTGGAATCGATTTTAACGTTGCTTTAAGGATAGCTCATGAAATAAAAGAGCTGGTTGAAATGGGAGTAGAAGTTGGTGCTGTAGTAGGAGGCGGAAATATCTGGAGAGGAAGAAGCGGTGAAGGCATGGATAGAACCACAGCTGATTATATGGGAATGATGGCTACTTGTATCAATGCTTTGGCACTTCGAGATTCTTTAGAAAGCATCGGAGTATTAACTAGAGTTCAAACAGCTATAGAAATGAAGGAAATAGCAGAACCCTTTATTCGAAGGAGAGCTATGAGACATTTAGAAAAAGGAAGGGTTGTAATTTTTGCTGCCGGCACAGGAAATCCATATTTTTCAACAGATACCACAGCGGCATTAAGAGCTGCTGAGATCGAGGCAGATGTTATTCTTCTTGCTAAAAAAGTAGACGGAGTATATGACGAGGATCCTCACAAATTCCCTGATGCGAAAAAATATGATACACTATCTTATATAAAAGTTCTTGATCAGGGATTACAGGTAATGGATTCCACTGCAACTTCATTATGTATGGATAATAATATCCCAATTCTAGTATTTGCCTTGGATGAACCTGGTAATATCAAAAAGGCCATTTGTGGCGAAAAGATAGGTACATTAGTATGTAAATAAAAGGAGGCTAGTTATGGTAAAAGATATTATTTCAAAATCTGAAGAAAAAATGAAAAAGTCAATTTCTGTATTAAAAACTGATTTAGCATCATTGAAGGCTGGAAGAGCTAATCCCACAATGCTTGACAGAATAGAGGTTGAGTATTATGGAAGCATGGTTCCTGTTAATCAAGTAGCTAATATTTCCGCTCCTGAACCAAGGGTCCTCATGATTACTCCTTGGGAAAAATCCTCATTGAAGGCTATAGAAAAATCCATCTTAAAATCTGATCTTGGAATAAATCCTTCCAATGATGGGACGGTTATAAGATTAGTTATCCCAGAGTTAACAGAAGAAACAAGAAAAAATCTTGTGAAGAATGTAAAAAAAGTTCGGAGAAGAAACTAAAATTGCAATCCGTTCCATAAGAAGAGATGCTAATGATAAACTAAAAGCACTTAAGAAGGATTCTGAAATATCTGAAGATGACCTAAAGAAAGCTGAAGATAATATACAAAAAATAACGGATAACTTTGTAAAAGATATAGATAATATAATTGAAGCAAAAGAAAAAGAAATAATGGCAATATAAATAAAACCTGCTTCAGCAGGTTTTATTTATAAAATAGTCGGGGGTATAAAAGTGTTGAATATATTCAAAAAAACAAACAATTCTAACGATAACTTTGAATTGGACTATAACAATATACCAAAACATATAGCTATTATTATGGATGGCAACGGAAGGTGGGCAAAGAAAAAGAATCTTCCCAGGACTTTTGGTCATAAAGCTGGAGTAGAAACAATAAGAAAAATAATAAAAGAGTGTAACAAGCTTGGAGTAAAATATTTAACCCTCTATGCTTTTTCTACAGAAAACTGGAAAAGACCTGCAGAGGAAGTAAACTCCTTAATGGGACTATTAGTAGAATATCTAAAAAAAGAGTTCGATGAATTAAATAGAAATGATGTTGTAATAAATTATATAGGAGATATCTCCAAACTTCCTCATAACTGCCAAACAGAACTTGTAAAAGCTAAAGAAAAAACTATTAATAATAACGGAGTAGTAATGAATTTAGCCTTAAATTATGGAGGAAGGTCTGAAATAATTAATGCATTTAACAGTTTATTGTCAAATCTCAGTGGTGAAGAATTAAAAAATATATCCATAACAGAAGAAATGCTTGAAAAACATCTTTACACAGCAGGGATGCCTGATCCGGATATTATCATACGCCCCAGCGGTGAACAGAGAATAAGTAATTTCCTACTGTGGCAGTGTGCTTATTCAGAGTTTTGGTATTCTGACATTTTATGGCCTGATTTTACAGAAAAAGATCTTCAAAAAGCAATATATGACTATCAAAATCGCGAAAGACGCTTTGGGGGTATTTAATTATGAATTCAAAATTAAAAAACAGCAGATATTTAGGTGCTCTGCTGCTTTCTCCTCTCATAATATTTCTTTTTATAGGAGGAACATATCTTAAGGCTGGAACTTTCATTATATCGATATTTGCCATGTATGAAGTATATAAAGTAGTTAAATCCAATAAGGATCATAACCCCATCCCTCTACTTGGATATTCTATGCTTATTGTTTTTTATATACTAAATTTAGACATGACTAAATTAGGATATTTGATAATACTGTTTTCTTTATTATTATTATGTATTCCTATTATCAACTTAAAATATAACTTTATAGATATGTTTATTACTTTAGGAGTATTTATTTATGCAGGAGTATTTTTTAGTTTTATTCCTGGTATATATTCTAAGCCTTATGGAAATTATCTGGTTTGGCTTATTTTTATAAGTTCATGGCTTGGTGATACTCTCGCGTACTATACCGGTAAATATTTAGGTAAAAACAAATTATGCCCTAAGGTTAGCCCTAAAAAAACCATAGAAGGCTCTATAGGCGGATTAATAGGCAGTACCTTAGGTTGTGGGATTTTTGGAATAATAATCAGTAAATATATAAGCGGAATCCCTTTAATTCATTTTTTTCTCATTGGAGCATTAAGCGGAATTATGGGGCAATTTGGTGACTTAACTGCCTCTTCTATAAAAAGATTCTTTAATGTTAAGGACTATTCTCATTTAATTCCCGGTCATGGTGGAATAATGGATAGGTTTGACAGCATAATTTTTTCTGCTGTGATTATTTTTTACTATATTACATTTATTATAAGTATTTAACTGTAGATGCATATCTGCAGTTTTTTTATTATATATAAATATGTAAGAATAATTATTTAAAATAAACGGAGCTGTTAAAATGAAAAATGGGTATAAATTATTTTACTGTATTTTGTTGCTTCTTTCCTTTGTTGGAATTAATTTCTTTGTACAAAAATATTTTAAGCCCACCTTTATTATAATAGTGTTATATGCTTTGACCATCCCCCTGTATAATTTTCTGATAATTAAAATAGAAAATCCTAAAGTATCCTCTGTAATTAGCTTAAGCATAATAAATGTACTTATAATATTTTGCGTTTTTTATATGGGGAGCTACGTTTTTGAAATCATAATGAATAAACCTTCAATAATTAATAGCTTTAACGATATATTAAAATATGTTTCACTAAAATTTAATATGAGCAATGAGGATATATGGAATAATATAAGAAAAGCAACCAATCCAATCTTCATTAAAAGTGCAGCTCTAACCGGTGAATTTATAATTATATATTTTATAGGTAATCTAACGGTTTATTTTTTATTATCAGATAGAACTTTAATACTTGATTTTATTAAAATATTTTTTCCTGATAACTACTTATTAAATATTAAAAAAAGTATTCTAAATATAAAGCAGCTACTGACTATGGAGCTTATTACCGTTCTATCCTCTACATTCATTACTTATATAGGTTTCTTAATACTAAAAGTAAATGATGCTTTTATTTTATCTATATTATGCGGTGTATTAGATATTTTACCTTATGTAGGTACAGTAATTGTTTTTATACCATTAATAATATACAATATAGTAATAAAACAATACTTTACCGCATTTGGTCTCTTATTTCTTTATGCTTTGCTGAGTGTGGTAAGGCAAATTTTCGAAGCAAATTATATCAGCAACAAATTCAGCATACATCCATTATTAATAATTCTAGCTCTTTATATAGGTATAGAAATGTTTGGAATTTTTGGGTTATTTATAGGGCCTTTATATGTTATAATGGCTAAAGAAATAATTATTAATTAATGCAGGAGGACAACATGAAGAACTTAACAATTATAGGTGCAACAGGATCAATTGGAACGCAGGCAATAAGCCTTATAAGAAAAAATAGAGATAAATATAACTTAGCTGCTATTTCAGCTCATAAAAGCATTGAAAAAGTTATAAATATTATAAATGAATTTAACATTAAGCATGTAGCTATTACTGACAGAGATACCTTTGAAAGATTGAAAGATCACTGCAGTTTAAAAAATTTGAAAATCAACATTTATTATGGCGTGGAAGGATTAAATAGAATATGTACTTTAGAAGAAATAGACACCGTTTTAACCTCGGTTGTTGGAATGGTGGGTCTTATTCCTACTCTTGAAGCTATTAGAGCCAAAAAAGATATAGCCTTAGCTAATAAGGAAACTCTTGTGGCAGCAGGGGAAATAGTTATGAGAGAGGCAGAAAAGAATGGAGTTAAGATACTCCCTGTTGATTCTGAGCATAGTGCTATTTTTCAGTGTCTTCAAGGTAACGAAAATAATAAAATTGATAAAATACTTTTAACTGCCTCGGGAGGACCCTTTAGAGGCAAAAAAAATACTGATCTTCAAAGTATATCAGTAGAGGACGCCTTAAAGCATCCTAAGTGGAATATGGGTAAAAAGATTTCGATTGATTCAGCTACATTAATGAATAAAGGTCTAGAGGTAATCGAAGCACATTGGCTTTTTAACTGTGATTATGAAAAAATCGAAGTAGTAGTACATCCGGAAAGTATAATTCATTCTATGGTTCAATATACCGATGGAAGTATAATAGCTCAGCTTAGTAGTGCGGATATGACCCTTCCTATTCAGTATGCCTTAAACTATCCAAATAGAGATGCTTCCTTTATTAAAAAACTTAATCTCTTTGATGTGCATACTGTAACCTTTGAAAAGCCTGATATTGGGGTATTTAAATGTTTGAAGCTCTCCATAGAAGCTGGAAAAGCCGGAGGTTTTTATCCCACGGTTTTAAATGCAGCTAATGAAGCAGCAGTAGATTTATTTCTTAAGAGAAAAATACCCTTTCTAAAAATACAGGAAATCATTGAAAGGTCCATGATAGATTTTTCTTTTAATGAATCAATGACACTTGAGTCTATTATAAAAATAGATAAAGAAATTAAAGATTTTATTTACAATAATTATTAACCAGGGGGGCAAAATATGTATATAATATTAGCTTTATTAGCTTTTGGTATATTAGTTACCATTCACGAGCTCGGCCATTTTATTTTAGCTAAGCTTAATAACGTTAAGGTAGACGAATTTGCTATAGGAATGGGTCCAAAATTATTTTCTATAAAAGGCAAGGAAACAGAATATTCATTAAAAGCACTACCAATAGGAGGGTATGTAAAAATGTTTGGGGAGGAAGAAGGCCTTGGTGATCCTAGAGCTTTTATGAGCAAAAGTCCCCTTCAGAAAATCAGTATTGTTGCTGCAGGAGCAATAATGAATTTTTTCTTAGCGGTATTAATTTTTTCAATTATATCCTTTAATAATGGTTACATTATACCTAAGGTAAGTGAAATACTTCCAAACTCTCCTGCTGAGAAAGTAGGACTTAAACCCGGAGATGTGATTACAGAAATCAATTCCAATAACGTTCTTACTTGGGAAGATTTTACCCTCCATCTCATGATGTCTAACGGCGGAGATGTGGATATTAAATATAAGAGAGATGGTCAATTAAATAATATAATTTTAACTCCTGAAAAAGATGAGGCTGAAAATAGATTTAAGGTGGGAGTAGGGGGAACTATAGTAAAAGAGCCTGCTTTAGGTAGTTCAATTTCTCAGGGTTTTAAACAATCCATTTCTACAATAAATCAGGCTTTCTTTTCTCTTAAGACTATATTTACTGGAAAAGCAAAGCTTAACGATGTAGGTGGTCCAGTAACTATCATAAGGGTTTCGGGAGCAGCTGCAAAAGCAGGAATTTGGAATTTAATGTGGTTTACAGCTCTTTTAAGCGTTCAATTGGCTGTATTTAATTTATTACCTTTCCCTGCCCTAGACGGCGGCTGGGTATTTATACTTCTTATTGAACTTATAACACGAAGAAAAGTGAGCGATAAAATAATTCAAACGGTAAACTATATAGGTATGTCCTTACTCCTTATACTTATGTTCTTAGTTACTGTAAAAGATATTTTATTTCCAATTAAATTATAGGAGATGCTGTAAATGAATAGACGATTAACGAGAAAAGTAGTGGTAGGCAGTAAGTTTGTAGGGGGGAGTTCTCCTATTTCTGTTCAATCAATGACAAACACTGATACACGAGACATAAAAGCCACTATAAATCAGATAAAAGAATTAGAGGAAAATCACTGTGATATTATAAGGTGTGCTGTTCCTGATCTGCAGGCAGCAGCTGCTTTAAAAGATATAATCAATAATATAAATATTCCTTTGGTGGCAGATATACACTTCGATTACAGATTGGCTTTAGAGTCTATTAAATCCGGGGTCTCTGCCTTAAGAATCAATCCAGGAAATATAGGAAGTATTGACAGGGTTAGAACCGTAGCTTATGCTGCAAAGGAAAGGCAGATCCCAATAAGGATAGGAGTAAACAGCGGTTCATTAGAAAAAGACCTTTTAGAAAAGTATAAAAAAGTCACACCGGAAGCCTTAGTAGAAAGCGCATTAAGACATGTGGCTATATTAGAAAGTATAAACTTTAATGATATCGTAATCTCAATAAAATCCTCGGATGTAAATATGATGATTGATAGCTACAGACTTATATCACAAAAAGTGAATTATCCCCTTCATATTGGAGTAACAGAAGCAGGAACCTTATGGAGAGGAACTATAAAATCCTCAATTGGTATAGGGGCTTTACTTTCTGAAGGAATAGGAGATACTATTAGAGTATCATTAACAGGTAATCCTATTGAAGAAGTAAGAGTAGGGAGGGAAATATTAAAATCACTTGGGCTTATATCGTCAGGCATCCAGTTTATTTCCTGTCCTACATGTGGAAGGACACAGATAGATCTTATTAAAATAGCTAAAGAGGTGGAAGATAAACTAAAAGATTATCCTAAGGATATTAAAGTTGCAATTATGGGATGTGCAGTAAATGGCCCCGGAGAAGCTAGAGAGGCAGATATAGGTATAGCAGGTGGTATAGGCGAAGCATTGATCTTCAAAAAAGGACAGATAGTAAAAAAAATAAAAGAAGAATCAGTGGTTGAAGAGCTTATAAAAGAAATAGAAAATATGTAAGTATAAATCTTCATTTTTTTCCTTCAGATATGCAGGAAAGGAATGAATTGTATTTATTTGGATAATTTTTAAAATGTTCTTGTATTATATATATGCCTGTGATATTATTATCTTATAGATTATTTATTTTATAGTATGCTTTGTGAAGAGTGGGCTAAAACCCGCTCTTTCTATTTGTATTCACAGCACTTAAGCTAATACAAATCTCTATATAGGTAATAATACCTATATAGATTAAAAATGTTTATTAGAAGTAAAGGAGGTTTAAAATGAAATTAGAAAGTTTAATCAAAGATATAGAAAATTTAATTAAACCCGCTATAGAGCAGATGAATTACGAATTATATCATGTTGAATACGTAAAAGAAAACAGTGAATATTACCTTAGAATATATATTGATTCTCCTTCCGGGATATCTCTTCAGGATTGTGAGAAAGTAAGCAGAACTGTAAGCGATATAATGGATGAAGCGGATCCCATTAAAGAACATTACTATCTTGAAATTTCATCTCCTGGTATCAACAGATATCTATATACTGTTAAGCATTATGAAGACAATATTTCTAAAAAGGTTAAGGTTAAAACCTCGGCTCCTGTTATGTCAAAAAAGACCTTAGAAGGTATTTTAAAATCTTTCAATGAAAATGAATTGATAATAGAAAAAGATAATGATGAAATAATAATTCCTAGAGATAAAATTAAATCAATAAATGTGGAAGAGGATTTTTAATGAGGAGGCTTTTGAAAAATGAATGAGGAATTTATAGGTGCATTGAAGGAAATTGTTAAAGAAAAAGGAATCAGCGAAGATTTATTATTTACTACCATTGAAGATGCACTTGTAGCAGCATACAAAAAAAACTACGCAAATACAAGTAGTGCTGCTCAAAATGTAAGAGTAAGCATGAACAGAGAAAATGGGGAAATCCATGTTTACGCCCAAAAAACAGTAGTGGATGACATTATTGACGATGTCACAGAAATATCCTTAGAAAAAGCAAAGGATATAAGCCCTAAATTTCAGCTTGGAGATATAGTAGAAATTGAGGTTACCCCAAGAGCTTTTGGCAGGGTTGCTGCCCAGCTGGCAAAGCAGGTAGTAATACAGAGGATTAAAGAAGCAGAAAGAAATATAATTTATAATGAATTTATAGAAAAGGAATTTGATATAATTCCAGGAATAGTTATCAGAAAAGATAAAGGGAATGTATTTGTTGATTTAGGAAAGGTAGAGGCAGTGCTTGGAGCAAATGAGCAAATGCCCGGTGAGGAATATAACTTTAATGAAAGGCTGAAGCTTTATATCGTTGAGGTTAAAAATACACCTAAAGGTGCTCAGGTTGTGGTTTCAAGAACACATCCCGGCCTAGTAAAGAGGCTTTTTGAACTGGAAGTACCTGAGATATATGAAGGCATCGTGGAGATTAAGAGCATTTCAAGAGAAGCAGGCTCAAGATCCAAAATAGCTGTTCATTCCAATGATGAATCAGTAGACGCTATGGGCGCCTGCGTTGGACCTAAAGGAGTAAGGGTGCAGAATATAGTAAGTGAACTAAAAAATGAAAAAATTGACATTATTAAATGGAGCAAACTTCCTGAGGAGTATATCGCTAACGCTTTGAGCCCCGCAAAGGTTTTGGATGTCAGTATCGATGAAGAAAATAAATCGGCCAGAGTAATAGTAGATGACAGCCAATTATCCTTAGCTATAGGAAAAGAAGGTCAAAATGTAAGATTGGCAGCAAAATTAACGGGCTGGAAGATAGATATTAAAAGTAAAACTCAAATAGATGAATAACCTTTTCATAAAAGAGGTGATGTTATGAAAACACGTAAGATTCCTATGAGAATGTGTAATGGATGTATGGAAATGAAACCTAAAAAGGAACTTATACGAATTGTTAAAAGTCCTGAAGGTGAGCTTTCTATAGATTTAACCGGGAAAAAACCCGGTAGAGGAGCTTACATCTGCAAAAATGTGGAATGTCTGGATAAAGCAATTAAAACAAAAAGAATTAACAAAAATTTAGAAACATCTGTTGATGAAGAAATATACAAAAGATTAAAGGAAGAAATAATTAATGAATAAATTCCTGCAGTTTTTATCAATAGCAAAGAAGTCTGGAAGCATTATTGAAGGGTATAACAATTGTGAAGCAGTGTTAGGAAAGAAACATATTTCTTTGTTTCTGTTCTCCAATGAGATATCTAGTAATTCAGAAAAAAAGTTTGCTAAATATTGCGAACTAAACAGTATACCCTATATAAAAGAGTTTTCTAAATATGAACTAGGCAGTTCTTTAGGACGCACAGAAATAAATATAGTTTGTGTAACAGATAAAAATATTGGGAACAAGCTTTTAACCATTTTTAGGAATGGTTAATCAACAAAAACAAAATACTAATCGGGGGTGAATGACTTGTCAAAAATAAGAGTATACGAATTGGCAAAAGAGCTTGGAATATCAAGTAAAGATTTAATAACGATGCTTATGGATGAATTCAATATAGAAGTTAAAAACCATATGAGCGTCATAGAAAATGAAGATGCAGAGCTGATTAAGGAACTTCTAAATGACAAAGGTACTGCAAATGTTAATGGTGAAGACCAAAAAACTATTGTAGATGAATATGAAGATATGCTTGCTGAAGAAGTGAATAAGACATTTAAAAAGAACAAAAAATATAAGAAGAATGACTTTAAAGACAGTAATGAAGATGACGAAAATGATTCAGAGGATTCTTCCTTCATTGAAATTGGAGAAACCATCACTGTTAAAGAACTTTCAGAAAAACTAAAAAAGCCAACTACCGAAGTTATTAAAGCTTTAATTTTTACTGGGGTAATGGCTGCAATTAATCAGGAAATAGACTTTCATACAGCAGAAAAAGTTGCTGAAAAATTTGATGTTGTCATAAAGAAGAAAGAAGAGTCTGCAGGACAACTAGAAGCTGATACTGAAATGTATGATGATGATGACAGTGAAAAAAGACCTCCTATCGTTACCGTTATGGGACACGTTGACCATGGAAAAACTTCTCTTTTAGATGCTATAAGAAAGGCTAAGGTCACAGCAACCGAAGCAGGTGGTATTACACAGCATATAGGTGCATATACAGTTAATATAAACAATGAAAAGATAACCTTCTTAGATACTCCCGGACACGAAGCTTTTACTTCCATGAGAGCAAGGGGAGCCCAGGTTACTGACGTAGTAATATTAGTTGTAGCAGCAGATGACGGAATAATGCCACAAACTGAGGAAGCTATAAATCACTGTAAGGCTGCTAATGTACCTATGGTAGTAGCTATCAACAAAATGGATAGACCTGGAGCCAATCCAGATAGGGTTAAACAAGAGTTAACAGAATTCGGTCTTGTATCTGAGGATTGGGGAGGAGATACTATCTGCGTCCCAGTATCCGCTAAAACCCAAGAAGGAATTGATACTTTATTAGAAATGGTATTACTGACTTCTGAAATTCAAGAGCTAAAAGCTAATTCATCAAGAAATGCAAGAGGTACAGTAATTGATGCCAAATTGGATAAAGGTCGTGGTGCTGTTGCTACCTTATTGGTTCAAAACGGTACATTAAACGTAGGAGATTCTATCCTAGTAGGAACTACCTATGGAAGAATAAGAGCTATGTTTGATGATAAGGGTAAAAAGATTAAATCTGCTGGCCCTTCAATTCCTGCTGAAATTTTAGGTCTTTCAGAAGTTCCTTCAGCTGGAGACAGATTTTATGTTGTAAAAGATGAAAAGACAGCTAGAGAAATGGCTCAAACAAGAAAAGATAAAATAAAGGACGAAAACCTTCATTCTTCTAACAGAGTATCACTTGAAGACCTTTATAATCAGATAAAAGAAGGTAAGGTTAAGGAACTTGCATTAATAGTTAAAGCTGATGTACAGGGGTCTGTAGAAGCAATCAGACAATCCCTTGAAAAATTATCTACAGAAGATGTAAAGGTAAGAGTTATTCACGGTGCAGTAGGAGCTATAACAGAAACGGATGTTACTTTAGCAACAGCATCAAATGCGATAATAATCGGTTTTAATGTTAGACCTGATGGAAATGCAACAAGTTTAGCAGAAAAAGAGAATGTAGATATAAAAACTTATAGAATAATATATGATGCTTTAGAGGATGTTAAGTCAGCTATGATCGGTATGCTGGAACCTGACTACAAAGAAGTAGTATTAGGACGTGCGGAAGTTAGGCAGACATATAAGCTTTCCAGCGTTGGAACTATTGCCGGATGTTATGTACTTGATGGAAAAATCACTAGAAACAGCGATGTAAGAATTATCAGGAACGGAATAGTAATCTTCGATGCAAAATTAGCATCCCTAAAGAGATTTAAAGACGATGTTAAAGAAGTAGCCTCTGGTTATGAATGCGGATTAAGTATCGAGAAATTTAATGACATAAAAGAAAGCGATATAGTAGAAGCATATACAATTGAAGAGGTTAAGAGAAATCAGCTATAAAGAGGTGATTTATATGGCCAACTACAGATCTGGAAGAATAAATGAAGAATTAAAGAAAGAAATAAGCAATATTATAAGAAATGATATTAAAGACCCTAGAGTTTCAGGAATGGTCAGTGTGACTAATGTTACAGCTACTAAAGACCTTCGCTATGCAAAAGTTATGCTGAGCATATTTGGAACTGAAAAGCAGAAGGAAGAAACTTTAGATGCCTTAAAGAATTCAAGCGGTTTTATTAGAAGAGAAGTAGGTCATAGAATAAAATTAAGATATACTCCAGAACTTATCATTGAACTTGATAACTCTATTGAGCAGGGAATGCATATTAACTCTATAATTCAAAAGATTAAGGAGTCTGATGATGAGTCTGAACAAAATAGCTAATTTAATAGAGCAGAGCACTACAATAGGTATAACTTTTCATACCTCTCCTGATGGAGACTCCTTAGGTAGTGCTCTTGCACTACTTATTGCCCTCAGAAAAATTAATAAAACTGCTTATATACTATCTAAAGAAAAAATACCAGAAGATTATTCCTATCTTCCATTAAGTCATGAAATTACAGGAGATACTTTTATTCCTGCTGAAAACACAGATATAATTATTGTAGTGGATTGCGGCAACATTGAGAGGATTAATGCAGTATTAGATAAATATAATGATAAGATCATTAATATAGACCACCATCTTTCCAATGGTATGTATGGTTATTTAAACTATGTAGATACGAAAGCTGCAGCTGCAGCTGAAATAATTACGCTCTTATAATAAACCTAGGAGTTAATATCTCACAAGATATGGGTGTATGTTTATATACCTCACTGCTTACTGATACAGGTGGTTTTAAATATTCAAATACCACTCCTGAAACCCATAAAATCGCTGCCGAGCTTATAAACACTAAAATTGATTTCTCTGAAATACACAGAAACATTTATGACAATAAAGATTTTAAGTTTTTAAAGCTTCAGGGTATGGTTATGGATGAAATGCTTTTATCCTATGATAATAAAGTATGCATAATGGAAATACGTGATGAAATGTTGAAAAAGCTGGATTATATTTTGGAGGACTCCTCTGAAATAATTTCTTATGGTTTAAAAATAAAGGGTGTGGAAGCTGCGGTACTCTTTAAAGAAACTCCATCAGGTATAAAGATAAGCTTCAGATCCAAAGATAAAGCTGATGTTAGAAAAGTTGCAGAAATGTTTTCTGGAGGCGGACACAAAAAAGCATCAGGAGCCTTTATAGAAAATGTTTCTCTAGAGGATGCAAAGAATAAGGTTTTACCTTTACTAAAGGAAGAGGTAATATGATAAACGGTATAATAAATGTAAATAAGCCAGAAGGAATAACTTCTTTTGACGTAGTTAGAACAATAAAAAGACTATGCGAAAAAAAAGAAAAAGTAGGTCATGCCGGAACTCTGGACCCTCTGGCTACAGGTGTTCTTCCTGTATGCATAGGAAAAGCTACTAAGATAATAGATTATGTTATGAATGAAACAAAAATTTATAAGGCAGTTTTAAAGCTGGGAGTTAATACCGATACCTACGATAAAGAAGGGTCAGTTGTCTTAACCCGCAGCACTGAAGAGATAACAAAAGAAGGTCTGATAAAGTCTCTAAAAGCTTTTATTGGCGAAGTTTCTCAGGTTCCGCCCATGTACTCAGCATTAAAGGTAAACGGCACCAGATTATATGAATTAGCTCGTAAAGGAATAGAAGTAGAAAGGCAGCCTAGAAAAGTACATATATACTCTATAGACATATTATCGTTCAACCTGCCTTATGCAGAAATACTTGTACATTGCTCAAAAGGAACCTACATTCGCAGCCTGTGTTATGATATCGGTGAGGCTTTAAACTGTGGAGCGGCTATGTGGGAATTAGAGAGAAGGAAAAATGGCATCTTTGATATAAACAGTTCAATAAAGCTAGAGGAGCTAAATTCAGATAATATCACTGAAAATTTAGTTTCATTAGAGGAAGCATTGATAAAATACCCCAAAATATACTTAGATGATTACTTTCAAAAATTATTTATTAACGGAGTAGCTATACAGGATAAAAGGTTAATAAATACTATACCTGACTCTAATCAGGTATATGCAGTATATTCAAAAGACGATGCTTTAATAGGTCTAGGTAAGAAGAATAATAATTCTTTTAAGATAGAAAAGCTGTTAATATAGAGGTAAATTTATGTTAATTATAGATGAATATTTCAATAAAAAAATAGAAAAAAATACTTATATAGCCCTTGGAAGCTTTGACGGTCTCCATTTAGGCCATATGTCACTTATAAACAAATCTATTGAGCTGGCTAAAGAAAATAAAGGATACAGCATGGTTTATACTTTTAAAAACCATCCGAAAACTGTAGTTAAAGGAGCTACACCTCCTAAATTACTAACTAGTAATGAGTATAAACTTAAACTACTGGAGAACTCTGGAGTTGATGTTGCATGTTTAGTTACCTTCGATGAAGAATACATGAAAATTACTGCAGAGGAATTTATAAAGCTTTTAATTAAAACTTATAATGCAAAGGGATTCGTTGTTGGTTTTAATTACAAGTTTGGTTATAGAAACACCGGAGATGTAGAACTTTTAAGAAAACTTCAAAATAAATATGGATATGATTTAGTAATAATGGATCCTTTAAAATATAATGATGAAATTGTAAGCAGCTCTGTAATCAGAAAAGAAATAAGTACAGGAAATATAGAAAAGGCCTCCCTGCTCCTTAATAGGCCATATTGTTTGATAAATACAGTTATTGAAGGAAAAAAGCTTGGTAGAAAAATTGGTTACCCTACAGCTAATCTTAAGGTGGATAATAAATATGTTATTCCTGCAGTAGGAGTTTACTATACTAATATCCAGATAGATAATGTAGTATATAAAGGTATAACAAGTGTAGGAACCAATCCCACAGTTGAAGGAAAAGATTTTTCTATAGAAACATACATATTAGACTATAATGAAGACATATACGGCAGGGAAGTTTATTTATATTTTATTAAACGTATAAGAGATGAGTCTAAATTTAACAGCCTTGATGAATTGGTATCCAGGATAGATTTGGACAGAAAATTTGCCGAGGAAGAGAAATTACATGCGGTATTCTTGAAAAAATAATTTACATTTAATTTTTTCTTTGTTATAATAACCGTTGAGAACCATGTTCTAAGTTTTTAGATTTGCCTATCTTTTTACTTGGAAAATGGGGATAAATTTTGGAGGTGTTATTTTAATGGAAAAGGCAAGAAAACAAGAATTAATGGAAAAGTTCGCAAGACATGAAGGAGATACAGGTTCACCTGAAGTGCAGATAGCTCTTTTAACTGAAAGAATAAACAGCTTAACTGAGCATTTAAAGGTTCATAAAAAAGACCATCACTCAAGAAGAGGTCTTTTAATGATGGTTGGTCAAAGAAGAGGATTATTAAACTATCTTCAAGGAAAAGATATTGAAAGATATCGTGCTATCATAGAAAAGCTAGGTTTAAGAAGATAATAATAGAGCGGTTGTACCGCTCTATTATTTTAAAAAATTTATAAATATGAAATAAATGCTAATAATATTATCAATAGTTTTGAAAGGAGGTATATTATGTACCATTCACATGAAATGATTGTAGCTGGAAGAAAGCTAAAGGTTGAATATGGAAAAATCGGAATGCTCTCCAATGCTGCAATTATGATGAGTTACGGTGATACCGTTATAATTACTAATGTAAATGCCTCAGAATCTCCCAGAGAAGGTATAGACTTTTTCCCTTTAAGCGTTGAATATGAAGAAAGACTATATGCAGTAGGTAAAATACCTGGAGGCTTTATCAAGAGAGAAGGGAAACCTTCGGAAAAAGCTATACTCCACGGAAGAGCTGTAGATAGACCTATTAGGCCTCTATTCCCAAAAGGTTATAGAAATGATGTCCAGGTGGTTTGCACTGTTGTTTCCGTAGAAAAGGATAACCTACCTGAAATTTTAGCTATTAATGCAGCTTCAACAGCTCTATCCATTTCAAGTATTCCTTTTAACGGACCTGTAGGAGCAGTGTCAATTGGGCTTATAGACGGAAACTTTGTTGTTAATCCTACAACTAAAGAAAGGGAATTAAGTTCTTTAGCTTTAACGGTAGTTGCTACCAAAGAAAAGGTTATGATGATTGAAGCGGGAGCTGATGAAATAGCGGAAGACGTAATGTACGATGCTATAATGTTTGGATTTGAAGAATGTAAAAAAATTGTTGCATTCCAGGAAGAATGTATGAAAATGTTTGGAAAAGAAAAGATAATTCCTGATCTTCATACAGTTCCAGAAGCTCTTGAAAAGGAAGTAAAAGACTTCGGTTATCAAATGATAAAATCCGCTATGTACATTATAGATAAGGATGAAAGAAATGCTGCCATTGATGAGGTTAAGAATAAAATCAATGAAGAATTTGAAGAAAAATATCCAGATAATATGGCAGACATAAATGATGTGATATACAGATCACAAAAAGAATTAGTAAGGAATATGATACTTACCGACAAAAGAAGACCAGATGGAAGAAGCTTTGATGAAATAAGACCTATTGGCTGTGAAGTATCCTTGCTTCCAAGAACTCATGGTACTGGTTTATTTACAAGAGGTTTAACCCAAGTTCTTACTGTAGCTACTTTAGGAGCTATTGGAGACGTACAGATACTAGATGGTATAGGAGAAGAAGAATTTAAGAGATATATGCACCACTACAATTTCCCTTCCTACAGCGTAGGTGAAGTTAGACCTCTAAGAGGTCCTGGAAGAAGAGAAATAGGCCATGGAGCCCTTGCAGAAAGAGCTTTAGAGCCTTTAATACCTTCTGAAGAAGAATTCCCTTATACTATTAGATTAGTATCTGAGGTTTTAAGTTCAAATGGTTCAACTTCTCAGGCCAGCGTATGCGGAAGCACTTTGGCTCTATTAGATGCCGGTGTTCCAATAAAAAGACCTGCTGCAGGTATTGCAATGGGACTCGTTACCAGTGAGGATTTCTCACAAGAGGAAGTTTTAACTGATATACAGGGTATAGAGGACTTCTTTGGAGATATGGATTTCAAAGTAGCTGGTACAGTAGAAGGAATAACTTCCATACAAGTAGATACAAAATTAGAAGGTTTATCTAATAATGTTATAAGGAAAGCTATCAATGATGCAAGAAAAGCAAGATTATATATTATTGATAAAATAAATGAATGTATAAGCGCCCCTAGAGAAGAGGTTTCACCTTATGCACCAAAAACCTATACTATGCTTATAGATCCTGAAAAAATTAGAGATGTTATAGGTGCAGGCGGAAAAACCATTAACAAGATAATCTCTGAAACTGGTGTAAAAATTGATATTAAAGAGGATGGAAGAGTATTTGTAACTTCTGATGATATCGTAGGAGTAAAACAGGCTCTTAAGATAATCGAAGGATTAACAAAAGAAGTTAAAGCTGGAGAAATCTATTTAGGTAAAGTAACTAAAATTGCAACCTTTGGAGCATTTGTAGAAATTCTACCTAATAAAGAAGGCTTAGTACATATTTCTAAGCTTGATGTTGCCAGAGTAAATAAAGTAGAGGATATCGTTTCTGTAGGTGATGAAATATTAGTAAAGGTTACAGAAATAGATAATCAGGGCAGAATCAATCTATCCAGAAAAGATGCGATAAAAGAATCAGAAGAAAACAACGACGAAGAATAGAAGGGCATTTATGCCTTTTTATTTTTTTAATGGAGGTATTATGCAAAACACATTTAAGCTTTCAAATGGACTAAGAGTAGTAACTGAAATAATTCCAACCGCTAAATCCATCAGTGTAGGAGTCTGGATTGAAACCGGCTCGAGAAATGAGAATAAGTTAAATAACGGTATTTCACATTTTATTGAACACATGATGTTTAAAGGTACCGAAAAAAGAACTGCTTTAGAATTAGCGGAAAATATCGAAAACGTTGGCGGTCAAATGAATGCTTTTACCGGAAGAGAATCAACCTGCTATTACATTAAAGCTTTAGATGAGCATCTGGAATTAACTCTGGACATATTATCTGATATGCTTTTTAACAGTGTATTTTCTCAAGAGGAAATAGAAAAAGAAAAAGGCGTAGTTTTGGAAGAAATAAATATGACTGAAGATTCCCCTGAAGATGTTCTTTCAGATTTACATAGCACTGCAATATGGGGAGAGGATTCTATATCCCTGCCTATTTTAGGCACCGTAGAAACCGTTAAGAGTTTCACTAGGGCTGATTTAATAGAGTATATATCTTCATACTATATTCCTGAAAATTCTGTGATATCTATATGTGGAAATTTTCAAGAAGATGAGTTAAAATTTCTTCTTGAGAAATATTTCAGCTCATGGAAATGTTCTGAGTATAAAAAATTAACTAATTATAGTTCTCCATTGATACAAAACAATATATTATACAAGGATAAGCCTATAGAACAGGTTCACTTCAGCTTAGGCTTAGGAGGTTATGCCTTAGGAGATGATATGGTATATACCTTGAATCTTATAAGCAACATATTGGGAGGTGGAGCTTCTTCTATCTTATTTCAAAAGATACGGGAAGAATTAGGATTGTGCTATTCTATATACTCATATATGTCCTCCTATAATAATACTGGAACGTTAAACATATACGCAGGGTTATCTCCTAAATTTACAGAACAGGCTTTATCAGTTATTAAAGATGAGTTAGCAGAATTTGCAGAGAGAGGAATTGACGAAAACCTACTAAATACTACTAAAAATAAAATTAAGGCTGGATATATACTTGGTTTGGAGAGTACCAGCAGTAGGATGTTCGCAAACGGAAAGACTCTTCTATTTCTAAATAAGGTAAACTCTCAGGAAGATATAATGAATAAAATTGATTCTATAGACGAAAAAAAAGTGAAAATCGTATTAAATGATATAATTAAAAAAGGAATTATCAATGCTGCCTTTGTTGGAAATAGCATTGAATTAGAGTCAGTTTCAAGTATATTGCTATAGAGTCATAATATTATTTGCATTTTATTGCTTGAAATTAAGTAATATGCCTTCTTTAATCAGCATATTATACTAATAATGTTTAATTAAAGGAGGCTCTCTATGAACGATAATTCTAAGCTTTACAGTGAAATAGAAAAGTTTGAGATTATTAACATAAACGATGGTGAAAAGTACAACTATTTATCAAATAATGATATAGTTATAGATGAAGATGGCTATTTTAGGCTTTTAATTGTTAACATAAACAATAGTAAAATTTCCTTTTTTAATAATAATGAATATATTGAAATTCCATGGGACTATGTAAAAAAAATTGGAGCTAAAACTATAATACTTGATGCAGAGGAAGAAAATATAAAAAAATCTAAAATGTAATTTACTTAAGAGGTGTTATTTATGGAAATCATTATTCAGAAATTTGGCGGTACTTCTGTTGCCTGCAATGAAAAAAGAAAATTAGTTATTGATAAAATAAAAAAAGCTATAGAAAATAATTACTCACCAGTGGTGGTGGTGTCTGCAATGGGCAGAAAGGGAGATCCCTATGCTACAGATACTCTATTATCTTTAGTTCACAGCAATTTTAAAAAGAAGAATGCCAAGGCTGTAGATTTTTTAATAAGCTGTGGTGAGATGATAAGTTCTGCAGTGTTGTGCAGCGAACTAGAAATGCAGGGAATCAAAGCAGCGCCCTTAACAGGAGGTCAGGCAGGAATAATAACAGATAATAGTTTTAACAGTGCTTCAGTAAAAAAAGTAAATGAGGAAAATTTATTAAAGTTACTATCCCAGGGAATAGTTCCTGTAGTTACTGGATTTCAAGGTGTTACTGAAGAAGGGGATATAACAACATTAGGAAGAGGAGGAAGCGATACTACAGCTTCAATTTTAGGCGTAGCCTTAAAAGCCAAAGAAATTGAAATATACACCGACGTAGATGGAATTATGACTGCGGATCCTAGAATAGTAAATGATGCCTTTGTAATATCCAATATGAGTTATAATGAAGTATTCCAGTTTGCAGATCAAGGTGCTAAAGTTATACATCCAAGGGCAGTAGAAGCTGCTATGAGAGGAAATATTCCTTTAATAATCAAAAATGTTTTAAATGAAAGCAAGGGTACGATAATAGATAATTCCCTTGAAGAAAGCAATAAAATAATCACAGGAATAACACATACAAGCGGTCGTTTACAGGTTATTGTAAAAGCAATGAACAACAAAAATAATATAAATTATAAGCACCTTCTTAATATATTAGCTGATAAACATATTAGTATTGATTTAATAAATGTTTTCCCTGAGGAAAAGATTTTTACCATAAATGAAGAGGATAAATTTAATCTTATTGATACATTTAAAAACCTAGATATTATATTTAATTTTGAAGATAAATGCAGTAAGCTCGCTATCATAGGGTCAGGTATGAAAGGCGTTCCAGGAGTAATGGCTTCCATACTGGAGTCACTGAATAACGAAAATATTGAAGTGCTTCAGACTGCAGACTCGTATATGACCATATGGTGTTTAGTAAAAACAGAAAATGTAGAAAGAGCAATTAATATACTTCACAAAAAGTTTATGTGATTTTAAGTATAAATTAATTCCTCAAGTACAAACTAATCTTTGTATAGGAGGAATGTTTATGAACAATCAAACAGAGCAGGATTTAAATTCAAAAATTCAATCTTTAAAAGAGTTTGGAAAAGATATTGTTTCCGGGAAAGAGGATAAAATTCAAATACTTCCCATAATAGGTCAGATTGAAGGCCATATGAATTTACCACCTCAAACAAAATCAACTAAATATGAACATGTTATACCTCAATTAATTTCTATGGAACAAAACAACAATGTTAAAGGAATATTAATAATACTTAATACCATCGGAGGAGATATTGAAGCAGGCCTTGCAATTGCAGAAATGATTAACAGTCTGAGTACTCCTACAGTTTCGCTAGTAATAGGAGGTGGACACTCCATAGGAGTTCCTTTAGCTACATCGTCCAACTATTCCTTCATATCACCATCAGCAACTATGATACTACATCCTATAAGAATGACAGGATTAGTTATAGGAGTACCTCAAACCTTTGAGTATTTTAATAAAATGCAGGAGAGAATAAATGATTTTATCGTAAGAACTTCTAAAATAGATAAGTCTTCTCTTAAAAAGCTGTTAGTACAGACAGATGAGCTTCTTAATGATATGGGAACAATATTGATTGGAGAACAGGCTGTAAAATACGGATTAATCGATGAAGTAGGAGGAGTGAAAGAATCTCTAAGGAAATTAGAAGAATTAATCGATAATAAAAATCCTTAACCATAGGGATACCTATGGTTTATTTTGTTTTACATAAAGGATATTTGTTAAGTATGTAGAATTATTAAATCGGGGTGGTCTAATGTCAAGAAAAAAAAAGAAAAGAACTACAGCTAACAAAACTAAATTAAATCATGAAATTAAAGGAATAATACTTATAACCATAGGATTACTTCTGATTTTTGCTCTATACTATTCAAATGCAGGAATTATAGGAACAATATCAAAGAAAACTGTATTTTCCCTTATAGGCATTACAGGATATTTACTTCCAATAATATTCATTATTTATGGAATAAATATAATTGCTCACCGGGGAGATGCATTGCCTAAAAAGAAATTATACGGTATATCCATCCTGCTGATAAATTCTCTGCTTTTTATACAGATGATAACTTTAGAGCAGTATTATGTATCAAACTCAATATCTGATTCTTTTAAAAACATTATTCAATCTGCGGATTTATTCCACGGTGGTATTATAGGTTTACTATTAACTATACCTTTCTATAAATTATTCGGAGTAGTAGGCTCCTTTATTATATTTTCAGCCATATATGTCATAGCAGCAATAATTCTCTTCGACATCTCTTTATACAGCTTAGGAGAAAATGTAAAACAAAAGACTAAAGAAGTGAAGAAAATCCGCACTGCTAATAACGGCACTGCTAAATCTGTAGAGCCTGAATCTCCAAAGGAGATTAACTCTTTTCCATCTGATGAAAAGTCTGATTATATTAAGGGAATTAATAATAAAATTAAAATATTAGATTTTATGAAAAGCACAACCTTAGAAGATAATGAACCTTCTGAAATTGTAATTAACGAAATACCTGAAACAAAAAATGAAATTGAAAAACCTTCATCTCCTGCTCCTGCTGAAAGAAATAAGTCCATAGATAATACCATTACGGAAGAGGTAAACAAAGAAATCTCTGAAAAAATAACTAGTATGCCTGAGGAAGTAAAATATGAATTTCCACCAGTGGATTTATTAAAAATAAACGGAAGCACTAAAATGAATAAAGAAGATAAAAAAGAGCTTCTTAATAACGCTAATAAATTAGAAGAAACCTTAGGCAGCTTCGGAGTGGATGCTAAAATCATTCAGGTAACAAAGGGACCTTCTGTTACAAGGTTTGAACTTCAGCCAAGTCCAGGAGTAAAAGTAAGCAAGATAGTAAATCTTTCTGATGACATCGCTTTAAGCCTTGCTGCACGAGGAGTAAGAATAGAAGCTCCTATTCCTGGTAAATCTGCAGTAGGAATAGAAGTTCCAAATAGGAGTTTAACTGCTGTTTTCCTCAGAGAAGTTTTAGAATCTAAAGAATATACATCATCTTCAAAAAATCTTGCCTTTGCTTTAGGAAAGGGAATAGACGGAAATTGCATGGTGACAGATTTAAGCAAAATGCCGCATTTGCTTATTGCAGGTGCCACTGGGTCTGGAAAAAGCGTATGCATAAACACTTTAATAATGAGTTTATTATATAAATATTCACCACAGGAAGTAAAACTCCTTATGATAGATCCTAAGGTGGTTGAGCTAAGTATTTATAACGGCATACCTCACTTATTGATCCCCGTTGTTACTGATCCCAAAAAAGCAGCCGGAGCATTAAATTGGGCAGTAAATGAAATGACAAGAAGATATAAACTTTTCGCAGAAAATGGTGTCAGAAATATCGAAGGCTATAATGAGCTGTTTGATAAAAATAAAATAACAGAAAAACTCCCATGGATTGTTATGATTGTAGATGAACTTGCAGATTTAATGATGGCATGCCCTCACGAGGTGGAAGAGTATATAGCAAGGTTAGCTCAGATGGCAAGAGCTGCCGGAATGCACTTAGTAATAGCTACTCAAAGGCCTTCTGTAGATGTAATAACCGGTGTTATTAAAGCGAATATTCCATCCAGAATATCCTTTGCAGTTTCCAGCCAAATTGATTCCAGAACTATATTAGATTCTTCCGGAGCTGAAAAACTACTGGGGAGAGGAGATATGCTATTTTATCCTGTAGGTGAATCTAAACCTATAAGAATACAAGGCGCATTTATATCTGAAAGTGAAGTTGAAAAAGTAGTGAACTATATAAAAAGTCAGAGCGACGAACCTGAAGTAAATTATCAAACAGAAATACTTGAACATATTGATAATGAAGTATCTTCTACCAGCACTGATGAAGATAGAGATTCATTATTGGATGAAGCTATACGAATAGTGGTAGAAGCTGGACAAGCATCTACTTCACTGCTTCAGCGAAGATTAAGAATAGGGTATAATCGAGCAGCTAGAATCATGGAACAGTTAGAAGAAAACAGAATAATATCACCAAGAGATGGCAGCAAACCCAGACAAGTGTTAATATCTAATGAAAACGCTGAAGAGTATTAAAAAATACTTGTTTAATGAATAAAAGAGATTTAAAATAAATCTATGACTAGCTACTTAGGAGGAAACAAATTGTCAAAATATAAAGTTGGAATTATAAGTTTGGGTTGTGACAAGAACAGAATTGATAGTGAGATTATGCTTGGTTCTATTAATAAAAATTTCGAAATTACCAATAACGCTGAAGAATCAGATATAATTATTATCAATACTTGCGGCTTTATAGAAAAAGCAAAACAAGAATCCATAGATACTATACTGGAAATGGCTGAGTATAAAAAGAAGGGTAAATGCAAGCTTCTTATGGCAACAGGCTGCTTAACACAAAGGTATGGTGATGAATTAGCCGAATTAATACCAGAAATAGATGTAATGCTTGGAGTAAATGATTATATTAAAATAAACACATACATTCTAAATTTTATTAATGATAATGAAAAAATAATTAAGTGCAATTATAGTGATTCTAACATAAACGAAGGGGAAAGAATAATTACTACCAATAAAGTTACTGCCTATGTCAGAATTGCAGAGGGATGCGACAATTTCTGCACATACTGTATCATCCCAAAAATAAGAGGTAAATATAGAAGCCGTTCCATGGAAAGCATATTAAAAGAGGTAAGCTCGCTGGCAAAGCAGGGAGTAAAAGAAATAATTTTAATTGCTCAGGATACTACTCGTTATGGAATAGATCTTTATGGAAAGAAACAGCTTCATAAACTTATTAAAGAGATATCATCAATAACTGAAATACAGTGGATAAGAGTTTTATACTGCTATCCTGAAGAATTATATGATGACTTAATAGAAGAGATGTCTTCAAACAGTAAGGTATGCAGTTATTTAGATTTGCTTATACAGCACATCAGTAATAGCATATTAAAGGCAATGGGAAGAAAAACCACCAAAGAATCCATAATAAAAACCATTAGAAGAGCTTAGATATAAGATTCCTGATATTACCTTAAGAACTTCTATAATAGTGGGTTTTCCAGGAGAAAAAGATGAAGACTTTCAAGAACTTATAGAGTTTGCTAAAATAATAAGATTTGATAATTTAGGGGTCTTTAAATATCCTAAAGAAGAAGGCAGTGCTGCTGCATTAATGAAAGATCAAATACCTGAAGAAGTGAAAGCTATAAGAGAAAAGGAATTAATGAAGCTTCAAAAAGAAATCTCTGCGGATATTAATAGCGAAAAGGTTAATAAGATTTATGATGTATTAATTGAATACGAAAATGAAGATTTCTATATTGGAAGAACCCAGGGAATGACTCCTGATATCGATGGAGTTGTATTAATAGATAAGGATAAAACTCTCAGCATAGGTGAGATTGTAAAAATTAAAACTATTGAAGCATTAGAATACGATTTAATAGGAGTTGTATGTGATGAATCTAGCAAATAAACTTACAATAATAAGAATTTTTCTAGTTCCTGTTTTTCTTATTTTTATAGCAGTAAAAGGTATACCATATGGAAATGTTATAGCTACATTTATATTTATACTAGCTTCACTAACAGATAAACTTGACGGATACATAGCAAGAAGCAGAAATCAGATTACAAGGTTTGGTAAGTTCATGGATCCTCTGGCAGATAAATTATTAGTAACTTCCGCTTTAATATCCCTGGTAGAACTTCAGGTAGTACCAGGATGGGCTGCAGTAATTATAATCGCCAGGGAATTTGCAGTATCAGGTTTGAGGACTATTGCTGCAGCTGATGGAGTAGTAATAGCAGCCAGCTGGTGGGGGAAGATTAAAACAGTTATTCAAATTGTAGCTATAATCCTGCTTCTTATTAACGTTAATATAACAACTAATAATTTTTTATCTAGTTTAATTCCAAATAAAAAATTCATGGAAACATTTTTCTATTATGTACCAAACGCACTTTTATACCTTGCAGTAGCTATAACCATAATTTCCGGAATAGATTATTTTATAAAGAATAAAGATGCTGTGAAAATTGATAAATAAAGATTAAACTTAATTTCTTTGTCAATAATTTAAATAGTAAAGTAAAGAGTTCCTTGCATGGAACTTTTTCACTTATTGTTGACTTATAATAATCTATACTTTATAATATAATAAGAACAAACGTTCGTGAGAGGATGGTGACCCTAATGGGTAATATTGATAACGAGAAATTAAAAGCAATTGAAGCTGCTATGGGACAGATAGAAAAACAATTTGGTAAAGGTTCAGTAATGAAGCTTGGTGAGCACAGTGTACTTAATGTCGATGCTATACCAACAGGATCCTTAGATTTAGATATAGCCTTAGGTATAGGCGGTGTTCCAAGAGGAAGAGTAATCGAAATTTATGGACCTGAATCTTCCGGTAAGACTACCGTCGCACTGCACATAGCTGCAGAAGCTCAGAAGCTCAACGGTTCCGTGGCCTTCATTGATGCTGAACATGCTTTGGACCCTAGCTATGCAAAGGTACTTGGCGTAGATATAGATAATTTAATAGTATCTCAGCCAGACACTGGAGAGCAGGCCTTAGAAATAGCAGAAGCTTTAGTTAGATCAGGAGCTATAGATGTGGTGGTTGTAGACTCTGTTGCTGCATTGGTTCCTAGAGCAGAAATAGAAGGAGAAATGGGAGATGCTCACGTAGGTCTTCAGGCTAGGCTGATGTCTCAAGCTTTAAGAAAGCTTGCTGGTACTATCAGTAAATCTAAATGTGTTGCAATCTTTATAAATCAGCTGAGAGAAAAAGTTGGAATTATGTTTGGTAACCCAGAAACTACCCCTGGAGGAAGAGCTTTAAAATTCTATGCTTCAGTAAGATTAGATGTTAGAAGAATAGACAGTATAAAGCAGGGCGAAGAAATAATGGGTAACAGAACAAGGGTTAAAGTTATTAAAAATAAAGTTGCTCCACCTTTCAGACAGGCAGAGTTTGATATAATGTACAATGGTGGTATATCAAAGGAAGGAAACATACTTGATGTAGGCGTAAAGGAAGAAATCGTTCAAAAAAGCGGTGCTTGGTTCTCATATAAGGACGCTAGATTAGGACAGGGTAGAGAAAATGCAAAGCAGTTCCTGAAAGATAATCCTGAGATAGCCTTGGAAATTGAAAATATAATCAGAAAGAAGCATGATCTTCCTATTATGTCTGAAGGGGTAAAACCAGAAGCAGACTTAGAAGAGAAGGCTGACAAGAAAAAATCTGAAAAATAAGGCGCAAACTTTGTTTGCGCTTTTTAATTTGGCCTCCTTTTACTCTTATATTGACATTAATAAAAATTTAATATAAAATGGATACAAATACTGGTTTATCATATTCAATAAGTTGCTGTGCAATGATACACCTTTTTGGCTTGTGGTATAACTTACTATGGTTACACAAGATACTAAGGAGGTGTTTTAAATGAAATTTGAGCAACTATTATATCCTGCAGTTGTTTTAGTTATATTCAGTATTGTTCTATTTATTGAATTTAGAATAAGAATGAAGCTATCAAAACAAAAAATTGTTAAGGTAGAAAATGAAGCACAAGCAGTACTGGAAGACGCTAAAAAGCAATCAGAAGCAATGAAAAAAGAATCTATTCTTGAAGCTAAAGAAGAGGTTCACAAATTAAGATCAGATGTTGAAAAAGAAACAAGAGAACGACGTAATGAAATCCAGAGACTTGAAAGAAGACTTATTCAAAGAGAAGAATCTTTAGACAAAAAGAGTGATTTACTGGAAAAAAGAGAAGAATCACTTAATAAAAAGTCTCAAGAAATTCAAAACCTTGAATCCAGCATTCAGGACTTATATAATAAGCAGAGACAAGAATTAGAAAGAATATCTGGATTATCATCCGAAGAAGCAAAACAAATTTTATTGGATGAAATTAGCAGAGAGATTAAACACGATGCAGCTTTAATGATAAAAGACGTAGAAACAAAGGCTAAAGAAGAGGCTGAAAAGAAGGCAAGAGAAATTATCACTACTGCCATTCAAAGATGTGCAGCAGACCATGTTTCAGAATCTACTGTCCATGTGGTTACCCTTCCAAATGATGAAATGAAGGGTAGAATAATTGGAAGAGAAGGTAGAAATATTAGAACTTTGGAAACTTTAACAGGAGTTGATTTAATCATTGATGATACTCCGGAAGCTGTAATACTCTCAAGTTTTGATCCTATAAGAAGAGAAGTTGCAAGATTAGCTCTTGAAAAATTAATTGTAGATGGCAGAATCCATCCTGCAAGAATTGAAGAAATGGTAGAAAGAGCAAAAAAAGATCTTGATAACGAGATTAAAGAAGAAGGTGAACAGGCAACCTTTGAAACCGGTATAAATGCCGTTCATCCAGAAATAATTAAATTACTTGGAAGACTAAAATATAGAACTAGTTATGGACAAAATGTACTTAAACACTCAATAGAAGTATCACATTTAGCAGGTTTAATGGCTTCAGAGCTTGGTTTAGATCCTACTATAGCAAAAAGAGCCGGTTTATTACATGACATAGGAAAAGCTGTAGATCATGAATATGAAGGTCCTCATGCGCTTATAGGCGGAGATTTAGCTAAAAAATACCATGAATCAGCAGTGGTAGTGAATGCAATAGCTGCCCATCATGGAGATGTAGAAATGCAGTCATTGGAAGCGGTATTGGTTCAGGCTGCAGATGCTATTTCAGCAGCAAGACCAGGTGCTAGACGTGAAACTTTGGAAGCTTATATTAAGAGATTAGAAAAGCTTGAAGAAATAGCAAATTCATATGAAGGTGTTGAGAAATCATTTGCCATTCAGGCTGGTAGAGAGATTAGAATTATGGTTAAACCAGATCAAGTAGATGATGCAGGCTCTATTGAAATGGCTAGAAACATAGTTAAAAGAATTGAAGATGAACTTGAATACCCAGGACAAATAAAAATAAACGTAATCAGAGAAACCCGTGCTATTGATTATGCAAAATAAGACAAAAATACATTTTGTGAAAACAAAATGTATTTTTAATTTTGTAAGAAATTATAAAGGTATTTTGCGATTTATGTAGAATATATAAAGTTGTAATAATACATTCATTTATGTAAACGATATTATATCTGTAGTTTATATAATAGGGAGGAATAATTGTGGAAGTATTAAAAGTTTCAACAAAATCTAATCCAAATTCTGTAGCAGGTGCTCTTGCAGCTATTATCAAAGAAAAGAACATTGTAGAAATACAAGCAGTCGGAGCCGGCGCCATTAACCAGGCTATTAAAGCCATAGCTATTGCAAGAGGGTTTGTAGCTCCAAGCGGAAAGGACATAGTCTGTGTTCCAGCTTTTACGGATATAGTAATAGATGGTGAGGAAAGAACAGCTATAAAACTTATAGTTCAACCAAGATAATAAAAGGGCATTTTGCCCTTTTATTATCTATTATTTACATGTTTACGTTTAAATGATATATTATTTATGTAGATGCTTATAAAGATATAATTTTAATCTATCGGGGGTATAAAAATGAAATTATCTAAAGTTGCTCAAAAGCTTTCTCCGTCACTTACATTAGCTATTACTGCTAAGTCTAAGCAAATGAAACAGCAGGGCTTAAACATTATAAGCTTTGGAGCAGGAGAACCTGATTTCAACACACCTAAAAATATTCAGGATGCTGCAGTGGAAGCTATAAGAAGCGGTAAGACCAAATACACACCAGCTTCAGGAATCATAGAATTAAAAAAAGCTATATTTAAGAAGTTTTTAGAAGATAATGAGCTTAACTATGAAGAAAATCAAATAATTGTATCTACTGGAGCTAAGCAATGCTTATCTAATATATTCCAAGCTATTTTAAATCCTGGAGACGAAGTTTTAATACCTGTTCCTTATTGGGTCAGCTACCCAGAATTAATAAAATTATATTATGGCATTCCGGTATTTGTTGATTGTAATGAGGAAAACAGTTATAAATATGATATTAAAGCCTTAGAATCTAAAGTAACCGCTAATACAAAAGCTATTATAATAAATAGCCCAAATAATCCAACTGGTACTATATATACCTATGAAGAGCTAGTTGAAATAGCTAAGTTTGCAGAGAAGCATAACTTATTCATTATTTCTGATGAAATATATGAAAAACTTATATATGGAGATTATAAACATATAAGCATTGCAAAGGTGAGTGAGGATGCCTACCACAGGACTATAGTTGTTAATGGAGTATCAAAGTCATATGCTATGACTGGATGGAGGATAGGTTATGCAGCAGGTAACAAAGAATTGATATCCCTGATGAGTAATATTCAAAGCCATACTACATCTAACCCTACCAGTATATCTCAATATGCAGCATTAGAAGCTTTAAACGGATCTCAGGATATGCTTAATTCAATGCTTGTAGAATTTAGCGCAAGAAGAGATTTGATGGTAGAAAAACTATCAGATATAAAGGATATTACCTTTATAAAGCCTGAGGGAGCCTTTTACGTCATGGTTAATATAGAAACCTTCATCGGTAAATACGTTGACGGTAAAGTAATAACAGGTTCCATGGATTTTTCAGACGCACTGCTAAGCAAAGAACTTGTAGCTGTAATTCCTGGTATCGCTTTTGGTTTAGATAACTACATCAGATTATCCTATGCAATTTCTAAAGAAAATATTCAAGAGGGCATACAGAGAATTAAGAACTTTGTAGAAGAAATCAAATAACCTTTATAAATAGTGTTTACGTATTGAATTTATACTAAATAATGTTTATAATTAAATAGTTATATCTTTTTTAAAGATTAATATACAATATCTAAATTAAAAATATATTAAGCAGAGAGGTGTATATAATAATGGTAACTAAAGAAGTCGTAGTAAAAAATGCAACTGGTTTACATGCAAGACCAGCAACTCTACTTGTAAAGAAAGCTTCTTCCTTTAAATCCGATATCAGTATTGAATTTAACGGAAAAAAAGCTAACGTTAAGAGTCTAATAGGTGTTTTATCACTAGGAGTAACAAAAGATTCAAAAATAAACGTAATCCCTTCTGGAGACGACGAAACATTAGCTGTTGAAGAAATAATTAAACTTATCAGCTCTTTAGAAGAGTAAAAATAAGAGGTCACAAATTGTGATCTCTTATTTTTATATTATTTTTTAAACTTCATATTAATACATTTGCTTCTAAATAATAAGAGTATCAGATTTATAGCAGCTGCACCTATAAATATATATACTATCCTCTGTAAGATTGGAATATTACCGAAGATAAGTCCTACCAAATCTAAATTAGTCAGGCCGATTAACCCCCAATTAAGTGCACCCAGCAAAACCAATACGAATGAGATTTTATCAAATAGATTTAATTTATACATTCCTACTCCTCCAAATATAATATAACTTAGTAAATTATATTAACGTCATAAAAAAATAGAACTATTAATAGCTTAAAATATGATATAATACTCTTGTTGTTATCTATGCTGAAATATATAAAGCTTGGAGGTAGAAGTTATGAGAACAGAATATAATACACCTTTAAATTCAAGATATTCTTCTAAAGAAATGAGTTACATTTTTTCAGAGGAAAAGAAGTTTACTACATGGAGAAAATTATGGACTGCACTGGCAGAAGCTGAAAAGGAATTAGGCTTAGATATTACAGATATTCAAATTAAAGAATTAAAGGACAATATTTATAATATTAATTATGAAGATGCGGAGCAAAAAGAAAAAGAAATCCGCCATGACGTAATGAGCCATGTTTATGCATACGGATTACAATGCCCTAATGCAAAAAAAATAATTCATCTGGGTGCTACAAGTTGTTTTGTAGGAGATAATACAGATATTATTTTAATGAAAGAAGCTCTGTATATAATTAGAAAAAAAGTGATAAATCTTATTCATCAGCTCTCTAAGTTTGCATACGATTATAAAGATATGCCTACACTTGGTTTTACTCACTTTCAACCAGCTCAATTAACCACTGTAGGAAAAAGAGCAACCTTATGGATTCAGGATTTAATCATAGATTTAGAAAATCTTGATTTTGTTATTTCCAATTTAAATTAAGGGGTGTTAAAGGAACTACCGGAACCCAAGCCAGCTTTATGAATTTATTTAATAATGATGAAGAAAAAGTAAAAGCTCTAGATAAGATGGTTGCTGCTAAAATGGGTTTTAAAGCTAGCTACGAAGTAACCGGACAGACATATCCCAGAAAAGTAGATTCAATAATATTAAACACTTTATCAGAAATCGCTCAAAGCGCATACAAATTTAGTAACGATATAAGACTGCTGCAAAACATGAAGGAAATAGAGGAACCCTTTGAGGATAAACAGGTAGGTTCTTCAGCTATGGCATACAAAAGAAATCCTATGAGATCTGAAAGGTTGGGGGCTCTGGCAAGATATGTCATAGTTAACGCTTTAAATCCGGCAATAACCGCATCAACACAATGGTTTGAAAGAACCCTAGATGATTCAGCTAATAAAAGGATTGCTGTAAATGAAGCCTTCTTAGCCTTAGACGGGGTATTGAATCTATATATTAATATTTCAAGCAATCTTGTGGTATATGATAAAGTTATAGCCTCTCATGTAAGCAGCGAACTTCCATTTATGGCTACAGAAAATATTTTAATGGAGTGCGTAAAGCGGGGAGGGGACAGACAGGAGCTTCATGAAAAAATCAGGATGCATTCAATGGAAGCAGCAAGGCAGGTTAAAGTTTTCGGCCTTTCTAATGACTTAATATCCAGAATAATCGATGATAAAGCTTTTAACATGTCAGAAAAAGAAATTAACTCAATACTAAATCCTAGTAATTTTATAGGTCGCGCTCCTAATCAGGTGCTAGATTTTATCAAAAATATAGTAAAGCCTATATTGGATGATAATAAAGATTTACTTGGAATTAATTCAGAGGTTTCAGTGTAATATATTTTTACAAAACGCCCATATTAATAATGGGTGTTTTTATTTTTCCACAATTTTCCTGTGGATATAATTAAAATTTGTTATGTATTATAAAAATGATAAATGCCAACATTTAATTAACATTAATTACAGAGAACAAAATTTATAATTATTCATTTTAAAGGTATAGCAAAATTATCAAATATAAGATTTTTTTCTGTAAAATACTTTACAATACATTAAATACTCGTGGCTTTTGTCGAAAAATTTGATTTTAGAATTATTTAAGCGATAAATTCTACAATAAAGGATATTCTAAAAGGGTAATTTTTATATAAATCAATATATGTAGAAGAAAAGAGAAAAAAGTCACATATAAAAATCAGGAGAAAAAGAGATTTGAACATTAAAATAACGTCGCTAAATATACATTTAGCGACGTTATATCAAAAAAGTCCATTTACTCAAGGGTAAATTTGGTTTATTATAGATACATAGCATTAATTAAGGAGGTTTATTATTTACATTATGAAATACTCAATAAAATCCATCCAAAATAATATTTACCCTGAAGTTATGAATGATTTCCTTAATTATTTATCTACTATTAAAGGAAAATCCCCAAACACCGTTAGAGCTTATAAAGTTGATTTAACTATGTTTTTTAGATTTTTAATGATATATAAAGGTCTCGTAAGCAATGATGTGGAATTCGAAAAAATTCCTATAAATGAAATCGATAAAAATTTTATAAGAAGCATTAAATTATCCGATCTATATGCATTTATAGCATTTTCTGAAGAATATAGAAATAATGGAAACTATGCAAAAGCCAGAAAAGTAGCTACTTTAAAATCTTTTTTTAAATACCTCTTTGGCAAAGCTAAAATAATTGATGAAAACCCCGCAGCTGAGTTGGAGTCTCCAAAAATTGACAAGAGAAACCCTGTATATCTAACTTTAGATGAAAGCAAAAAACTTCTATTAAATATGGATACCAGTGATAAGAATTATTATAGAGATTACTGTATACTCACTTTGTTTCTCAACTGTGGCATGAGATTATCGGAATTATGCAGCATAGATGTAAATAAAATTAAGGGAGATACCTTAAGTATAATAGGTAAAGGAAATAAAGAAAGAACAATTTATTTAAACCCCGCATGCCTTCGAGCTATCGATGATTATCTTACTGTAAGAGATACCTCCAAGGTTCCTGAAGAAGAAAAAGCAGCCTTATTTATCAGTTCTAAGAATCGAAGAATAAACAAAAGATCCGTTGAACGCATAGTAAAAAAGTATACTTATATGGCCGGATTAGATAACAGTAAATATACTCCTCATAAGTTACGACATACCGCTGCAACTTTAATGTACAAGCACGGTAATGTTGATATAAGAAGCCTTCAGAAGATTTTAGGACACGAAAATATATCTACAACTCAAATATATACTCATGTAGACGATGAAAGATTAAGAGAAGCTGTTAACTCAAATCCTCTAAAAGATC
>NZ_CCXI01000064.1 GCF_000820705.1 Clostridium polynesiense
CGGAATATTAGATGGCGACTACGCTATTATCGAAAAAGCAACTACCGCAGAAAATGGTGAAATTGTAGTAGCTTTAATAGACAATGAAGCCACTATTAAAACATTTTATAAGGAAAAGAATTATATAAGACTTCAACCACAGAATAAGACTATGGAGCCTATAATCGTTGAAGATTGTTCCATACTTGGTAAACTTGTAGGATTATATAGGAATTATTAAAGCGAAGGATTTTCCTTCGCTTTAATAATTTTATTTTTACTATAATCAAATTATATTTGACACTGCAATCATCAAACCTGATTTTACATGTTCGAAGGTAAGCCCCCCCTGAAGGTATGCTATAAAAGGTTCTCTAATAGGAGCATCGCAGGATAATTCAATTGAAGCCCCTTGTACAAAAGCTCCTGCAGCCATGATAACCTGATCATTATATCCAGGCATATCCCAAGGTTCACATTCTACAAAGGAATCTATAGGTGATCCCTTCTGAATTCCCTTACAAAATTTAATAAGCTTGTCTTTATCATTAAATTTAACAGCTTGGATTATATCGCTTCTTTTATCATTAAACTTAGGCAACACTTCAAATCCGGCAAGCTCTAGCACCCTAGCTGCTAATATTGCTCCCTTTACTGCTTCCATAGTTATGTGAGGAGCCATAAATAAACCTTGATAAAACTGCCTCATAACTCCGAATGTAGATCCGCACTCCCCTCCTATTCCAGGAACGGTTAATCTATATGCTGCATTATCCACATATGCTTTTCTCCCTACTATATAACCTCCTGTAGGTGCAATTCCGCCTCCAATATTTTTTATTAAAGAACCTGCGGCTAAATCAACACCTACCTCAGTAGGTTCAAGGGTGTCTACAAATTCTCCATAACAGTTATCTACAAAGGTTATTATCTCCGGTCTTAGGTTTTTAATAAAATCATTTATCTCCTTTATTTCAGATATTTCTAAGGCTTTTCTCCAGCCGTATCCTGTAGACCTTTGAATATGAATAAGCTTTATGCTTCTATCCTCAGTGATTACATCCTTAAGCTTATTAAAATCCACTTTACCTTCAGAAGTAAGCTCTATCTGTTTGTAGTTTACTCCAAAATCCCTTAAAGAGCCTATGTCTTCTCCTCCTGATATTCCGATTACATTTTCCAATGTATCATAGGGCTTACCGCAAACTGCAAGCATAGTATCCCCTGGTCTTAAATTACCGAATAAAGCAGCGGTTATAGCATGGGTTCCATTTACGAAATGCGGTCTTACCAACGCGCTTTCTGTATTAGAAATTCTGGCATATACAGCGTCTAAGGTATCTCTTCCTATATCACCATATCCATATCCTGAGGAATTTGTAAAATGAGAATCGCTTATTCTCTCCTCCTGAAAAGATTTCATAACCTTCAGCTGATTATACTCTTTTATCCTGTCCAACTCCTCCAGCTGATCTTTAATATCCTTAGAAGCGGTTTCAAATAAATTAATCACTTCTTCTTTAATTTTATAGTTTTTATATAATAAATCTTTAGTTATATCTAACATTGAGTACCTCCATTTTGACGCATAAATTTAGGCAAATCCTTTAAGATTTGCCTAATAATTTAGTTGTTTTCATTACTCTCTTCATTTGGATTGCCATTAAATAATATTGGTTTAACAGGAGTAATAGTTGAAATTGCATGTTTATATATAAGCATTTGTTTACCGTCACAATCTAGAACTACAGTAAAGCTGTCAAAGCCTTTTACATTTCCTCTTAGTTGAAAACCGTTAGTTAAATATATAGTTACAGGAATTCTATTTTTTCTTGCTCCATTTAAAAAAATATCTTGTAAGTTATTAGCAGTCTTATTCATAATAAACCTCCGATATCTAAATATAATTTTTTTAAATATATTATACCTCTAGCTCCCAATGATGTCACTTAAAATCTTATCTACAATAGCATTTTCATCAGGATAATTACATTTATTTATAAAGTTTGCACGAGGATCCTTCCTAAACCAGGTTAACTGTCTTTTAGCGTAATTTCTGCTTCCTTGTTTAATCATGTCTATGGCTATATCTAATGTAACTTCTCCATCAAGATATTGCAATATCTCTTTATAGCCTATGCCCTTCATAGACTGCATGTTCTTGCTGCATCCATATTCCTTAAGGCGCTTAACTTCATCCAGAAGACCTTCATTAACCATTATATCCACTCTTTTATTAATTCTATCATATAATTTGTCTCTATTCATATCCAAAACATAATAATAAATATCATAAGGGCATTTATAAATATTATCCTGTTTATAGAAACTAAAGGGCTTTCCTGATAACTTATAAACTTCTAAGGCTCGGATTACCCTTTTTAAATTATTGGGATGGATGCTCCTATAACTCTCTTCATCAATATCCTTAAGCATGGAATGAACAAATTCTTTGCCTTTTTCTTTTGATAATTCCTCCAGATAATTTCTATACTCAGAGTCTTTAGCGCTTTCTGTAAAACTCAAGCTGCAGATTAAGGAATCTATATAAAGGCCGGTGCCTCCTGTTAAAATAGGTATCTTCCCTTTATATTGTATTTCTTTTATTTTATTCTGAGCCATATCCTTATAATCTGAAACGCTAAATTCGTCCTTTGGATCGATTATGTCAATAAGATGATGTTTTATTAATTCTCTTTCTTGTTTTGACGCCTTTGCAGACCCAATATCCATGTATTTATATATCTGCATCGAGTCTGCTGATATTATTTCTGTATTCAATCGAGAAGCCAGCATTATAGAGATATTAGTTTTACCCACTGCAGTTGGACCGGTAATAATTATAAGTTTATTATTCATTTTCTCAACTCCAGTTTACATAATTTTTATAGTGTTACTGTATTCTTTTAAACAATTTTTCCATTTCATATAAAGAAAGCTTTAATATAGTAGGTCTTCCATGAGGGCAGTTGAAAGGTTCGTCGCAGAAACTTAAATCTTTAAGCAGCGCTTTCATTTCCTCCTCAGTGAGTTCCTCATTTGCTTTAACCGCTGAGCGGCATGCCATTCTGGCAATAGTATCATATTTATATTCTTCTGTTTTACCGGAACCTAAATTTTTAAGATTATCCAGTATTGATAGGAACAAATTTTTAATATTTGATTTTCCTATTACATAAGGAGCTTCTTTTATTATAACGGTATTTTCACCGAATTCATCTATAGTGAAGCCTGCGGTGGTGAATACCTCTTTATTCTCTATAAAGTAATAGTAGTCATCTAAATTTAACTCTAAAACTGAAGGAACAAGGAGAGGTTGAATCACTACACTATGATTCCTTATTTCCTTTACATATCTTTCAAACATTATTTTTTCATGGGCCGCATGCTGATCAATGAGATATAGGTTTTTATTGTGCTCTCCTATAATATAGGTTTTATCAAACTGCCCTATAATTTTTATATCAGGAAATCCCCTTCTCTCTCCCCTGCTTTCATGGGTTTTATCGCTATCTTTAATTATAGATAGCTCATTTTTTGATATATCTATAGGAAAATCCACAATAGATTTTTCTTTTATACTGTGTGGGAGTGCTTCACTTTTTTGAAAATAGCTTTCTGAGAGTTTATAGCTATCAGTAAATTCCCTTTTCTCCTTTTCTTCTGTGTTACTATGAAGATTTTTTATGTTATCAAGATTGAAGGATAATGTCTCACTGATTTCTCCCAGCTTTTTTTCCTCTTCAGGAAGAATAAAGCTGTCTTTTAAATCATCCTTTATAGCATTATGCACGCTATCAAATACGAATTTAAATATGAATCTTTCATCCTTAAATTTAACTTCTGATTTTGATGGATGTATATTAACATCTACAAGTTCAGGATAAATGTCAATGTATATTATGAAAAAAGGAAATTTATTAATTGTTGCAAAAGATTTAAAAGCATTCTCCACTGCAGCAGTTATTAATTTACTTTTTATAAATCTCTTATTTACAAAAATAGATTGATTATTTCTGGAACCTCTGCTTATTTCTGAATTTCCCACATACCCATATATAGACAGTTCATCACCATGAGTCTCAAACTTAATGAGATTATCACAGATGGTTTTACCATATATCTTTCTTATAACATCCATTAAATTACCGCTGCCGAAGGTATTAAAATTAACCTTGCCGTTGTTCATGTAAGAAAAAGCAATTTCAGGATAAGCCAGCGCAATCCTATTTATTATACCTCCTATCAAGGCGCTTTCTCTTGCTGTAGATTTTAAAAATTTCTTTCTGGCAGGGATATTATAAAACAAATCTCTGACTTCTATTAAAGTACCCTGGTTCATAGCTGTATCTGCAAAGTCCACTCTGCTTCCGCCCTGAAGTCTAATCTCCTTGCCGCTTATCATTTCCTTCTGCCTCGAAGCGAGGCTTATCTTTGATACGGAAGAGATGCTTGGTAAAGCTTCACCTCTAAATCCCATAGCTAGAATGTTAAACAAATCTTCTATGTCTTTTATTTTGCTTGTGGCATGGGGTAAAAACGCCTTTTCTATATCTTCAGGATGTATTCCTGCGCCATCATCAGCCACTCTTATAAGATTTTGTCCACCCTCTTCTATTTCTATATCTATATGTTTAGCTCCTGCATCTATACTGTTCTCAATTAATTCTTTCACAACTGAAGCTGGTCTTTCCACCACTTCACCTGCCGCTATTTTATTAGACACATCTAAGTCTAAAAGATTGATTCTTTTCAATTATATCACCGCCTAAAGTAGAGCCTTTGAATCTTTGCTTACTTTGTATAATATATTCATGGCTTCCATGGGAGTTAAATTAATTATATCTAAATTAGATAAATAGTTGATTAAATTATCTTTTTCAATATCTATTATTCCCAATTGAACCCCTTTAGAGGAGGCTTTCTTCCCCTCCTCAGCACTATTATGATCCGGTGCTGCCTCGCCTTCCACTTCGATCTTATCTTTTTTAGTTTTTTCCAAACTTTTAAGAATCTCCTTTGCTCTGGAAATAACATCTTCAGGAAGTCCAGCTAACTTCGCAACCTCAATACCGTATGACTGATCCGCTCCCCCTCTTATGATCTTTCTTAAGAACACTATATTATTGTTAACTTCTTTTACAGCTACAGAGAAATTCTTAATTCCTTCTATCTTCTCTTCTAATTCTGTGAGTTCATGATAGTGGGTAGCAAAAAGCGTCTTACATTTTAAAGATTTATTAGTGCAAATATACTCTATCACAGACCAAGCTATACTCAATCCATCATAAGTGCTGGTGCCCCTTCCTACCTCATCCAGTATTACAAGGCTGTTCTTAGTTGCAAATTTCAGTATGTTGGAAACCTCGGACATCTCCACCATAAAAGTACTTTTTCCGCCTGCTAAATCGTCAGAGGCACCTATTCTGGTAAATATCTTATCGTTTATACAGAGATTTGCCTTCTTAGCAGGAATAAAGCTCCCTACCTGTGCCATTATAGATATAAGGGCTACCTGTCTCATATAGGTTGATTTACCTGCCATGTTAGGTCCTGTAACTATAAGCATCTGATGATCTTTAGAATTAAGCGTACAGTTATTGCTTACAAAAGTTCCTCTTGGAATTACCTTTTCTACCACAGGATGCCTTCCCTCTACAATTTCAATATTATTGTCCTCATTAATTAACGGTTTTTCATAGTTATTTTCTCTCGCCACAATAGCTAAGGATAAAATACAGTCAATATCAGCTATAAGTTTTGAAGATTTTTTTAACTTAAATATTTCACTTTCTATTGAGTCTCTTATTTTTACAAAGGTCTCATATTCCAGCTGGATTAGCTTTTCTTCAGCTCCAAGAATCTTATCCTCCATCTCCTTTAAATCCTGAGTTATAAATCTTTCTGCATTAGCTAAAGTCTGCTTTCTAATATATCTTCCTTCAGGAATTGAGGAGTAATTAGCCCTTGTAATCTCTATATAATAACCAAATACTTTATTAAAACCTACCTTCAAAGATTTTATTCCAGTTGCTTCTCTTTCACTTGCTTCTAGGTTAGCTATCCATTTCTTACCGTTTAATTTAGCTTCTCTTAAATCATCAATTTCTTTATCAAAGCCTGTCTTAATTAGATTTCCATCCTTTAATGTTACGGCGGGATCTTCCTTAATAGATGATTCTATAAGGGAAGATATGTGACTTAAATCCTCCAGGCTGTTATCTATATTTTTAAGCAGTGTAGAACTTAAACCTTTTAATACCTTTTTAATATCCGGTATATTAGCAATAGAGTTTCTAAGAGAAATTAGTTCTCGGGCGTTAACATTTTTTGCAGCAATTTTCCCTGATATCCTCTCTATATCATATACTTCTTTAAGTATCTCTTTAAGTTCCTCAGAAGCCTCCAGATTTCCCTTAAGCTCCTCAACAGCATCTAACCTCTCCTGGATACTTCTTTTGTTAAGTAAGGGCTGCTCGACCCATTTTCGCATGGTTCTGCTTCCCATTGAGGTTGCTGTTTTATCAAGCACCCATAATAATGAACCTTTTTTGCTTTTATCTCTGATAGTTTCAGTGATTTCTAAATTCCTTCTGGAATTTATATCAATACTCATATACTGCTCTATATTATAGGTTTGAGCATTATTAATATTAGATAAAGAAGTCTTTTGAGTATCCAATATGTATTTTAAAATAGCATTAATGGAATACATCATTATTTTATTTTCAAACTCACTGGTATTTAACTGCTCTTTTACCATTGAAGAGGCGTTATCTGTAAAATACTCTATATTCTTTTTATTCACATAAATATTCGATAGATTTAGTATACCGTCATAAATCCTGGAAGGTATATTTTCGCCTAATATAATTTCTGAAGGCATAACTTTATAAATTTCATCTATAATTTTTTCTTCTGTAAAGGAAAATTCTGTGGTGTAAAGCTCACCGGTAGATATATCAACATAGCTTACAGATGCCATATCCTTAATATCATCAGTGAATATACTCATTATAAAATTATTTTTATCTTCCTCCAAAGAGCTTCCTTCGTTATAAGTACCCGGTGTAACTACCTTAATTACATCTCTTTTAACTATACCTTTTGCCAGAGCTGGATCTTCCACCTGCTCGCAGATTGCAACCTTATATCCCTTGCTTATTAGCCTGCCTAAGTAACCATTAGCTGCATGATAGGGTATTCCGCACATAGGCGCTCTTTCTTCAAGTCCGCAGTCCCTGCCTGTAAGAACTAATTCAAGCTCTCTGGAGGCTGTTTCAGCATCTTCAAAGAACATTTCATAAAAGTCTCCAAGCCGGAAAAACAGTATGCAATCTTTATAGTTCTCTTTTATCTCAAAATATTGCTGCATCATCGGTGTTAAAGCCATTAGTACACCCCCTTATAATAAATATAAAAGCTCTTATTCAAGAGCTTTTAAAATACTACTTTACTTCTTCACCAAGCAGGGAGAAAGAATGGGCTTTAGTTATTTTAACATCAACAAGTTTTCCTATGTTTTCTTTCCTTCCAACAAAGTTAACAAGTTTTCCTGTTCTAGTTCTCCCTGTAAGTTTACTGCTGTCATTTTTACTTTCGCCTTCAACTAATATTTCTACAACTTTATTTTCATACTCTTTATTTTTTTCAGCAGAAATCTCATTAACAACTTCAATGAGTCTATTGAATCTTTCATGTTTAACAGAGTCATCGATCTGATCTTCCATCCTGTCTGCAGGTGTGTACTTTCTTCTTGAGTAAATGAAGGTAAAGGCTGAATCAAAGCCAACTTCTTTAACTAAAGAAATAGTATCCTCAAAATCCTCCTCGGTTTCTCCAGGAAAACCGACGATTATATCTGTAGTAAGTGCTACACCAGGAAGTTCATTTTTTATTTTTTTAATCAAAGCAAGATAATCTTCCCTGCTATATTTTCTGTTCATTTTGCTAAGGATTCTTGTAGATCCGCTTTGTACAGGAAGATGTATCTGTTCGCAGAGTTTAGTTCCTTCTTTTATAGCTGATATAACATCTTCAGAAAGATCCTTTGGATGAGAAGTCATAAACCTTATTCTTTCCAATCCTTCTATTTTATCTATTCTTCTTAATAAATCTGCAAAGCTAACAAAAGGCTCAAGTTCTTTACCATAAGAATTAACATTTTGGCCAAGTAAGGTTATTTCCTTATAGCCTTTATTTACAAGGTCTATTATTTCATTTTCAATATCCTCCGGCTTTCTGCTTCTTTCTCTACCTCTTACATAAGGGACAACGCAATAGGTGCAGAAGTTATTGCATCCATACATAATGGTTACAAAAGCCTTTGAATCACTTTTTCTTTCTATTGGAACCCCTTCAACAATTTCCGTTTCCTTATCCATTATTTCTTTAACTGATACATTTTCCTGTTTTACTCTGTTTAGATACTCAGGAAACTTATAGGCATTATGAGTTCCAAAAACTATATCTACATAAGGAAATCTTTTTATAATCTCCTCTGCCATTCCCTTTTGCTGCATCATGCATCCACATACCGCTATAACCAGCTCTGGATTCTTTTCCTTAAGCTTTTTTAATGCACCTAGGTTTCCATAAACCTTTAACTCAGCATTTTCTCTTACGCAGCAGGTATTAAATATTATTATTGAAGCGTCTTCCCTTCTTAGGGTAGCAGTATATCCTATATTTTTCAACATCCCCGCAAGCTTTTCTGAATCTTCTTCATTCATCTGACAACCCCAGGTTTCTATATAATATTTCAGCATTTGTTCTTGAATCATTGATTTACCCCTCTTTTATAATTTTACTCTATCTTAATAATTATATATAATTTATTAAATTTTTTAAAGGTATTTTTAAAAGTTCATATTTATGATACTAACTATATAGGAAGTAGTAAAAAAAGTAAATTTAATATTCAATTTTTGTTAATTTACATTTTATTATGTAAATCTTTTCATGATATTATATAACTAGAGGGAGAGACTTTTAATATAAAAAAAATTATAATATAGGGGGTAAAAAATGAATTTTAACTTTTCAGAAAGAATGCAATCTATAAGAGCGTCAGAAATAAGAGAGCTGTTAAAGCTTACTGAAAAACCGGACATAATATCCTTTGCCGGAGGACTTCCTGCTCCTGAGCTATTTCCATTAAAAGAAATTGAAGAAATAGCTTCAAAGGTAATCATTAAACAGGGACAAGGAGCCCTGCAGTACAGCACTACTGAAGGTTATAATTTACTTAGACAGATTATTTGTGAGCAGAGAATCAAACCCGGAGCTACTAAACCAACTCCTGATAATATCTTAATAACAAGCGGTTCACAGCAGGCATTGGATTTTACAGGAAAATTATTTATTAATAAAGGCGATGTAATCATATGTGAAAGCCCTAGTTATTTAGGTGCTATTAACGCCTTCAAAGCCTATGAGCCAACCTTTATAGAAGTTCCTATGGATGAAGATGGCATAATAATTGAAAAGCTGGAAGAAATTTTGGAGAAGTATCCAAAAGCTAAGTTCATTTATACTATTCCGGACTATCAAAATCCATCAGGTATTACTTTAGCGGTGGAAAGAAGAAAGAAATTGGTCTCCCTAGCTGAAAAATATCATATACCTATTATTGAGGACAGTCCTTACAGCGAACTTGCTTTGGAAGGAGAGGTATATCCCTCCATCAAAAGCTTTGATAAAAATGGATATGTTATTCAATTAGGAACTTTCTCAAAGACTTTCTGTCCAGGTTTTAGAATTGGATGGATATACGCAGAGGAAGAAGTTCTTCAAAAGTATATTCTAATTAAACAGGGTGCGGATTTGCAGTGTAGTACTTTAGACCAGAGAATAGTAGCTCACTATATGGAAAAATACTGCTTAGATACCCATATAAACAAAATCATAGAAGTCTATAAAAAGAGAAGAAACATAATGATTGATAGCATGATTAAATTCTTCCCAAAAGATATTAAATTCACCCACTCTAAAGGCGGTTTATTTACTTGGGTTGAATTGAAAGAACATATGAACTCAGCAGAGCTTTTGAAAGAAGCCCTGGAGGTGAATGTTGCTTTTGTTCCAGGAGCATCTTTCTTCCCAAATGGCGGAAAGCATAATTACTTCAGACTTAATTACTCTAATATGTCCGAAGATAAGATAGCCGAAGGTATAGAAAGACTGGGAAATCTCCTTAAAAAATATTATTAATGATCTTATCTACCACCTGCACAGCAGGTGGCTTTCTTTGAAATTATTATGCAATTTTTTCTATTATTTCTATTTAAACCTATATAAATACACCAAACTATCTAATTCAATACTATTCTAATTTAAAGTTTATTAAAAATTATTTTATTATAATAAAATTAAGTGGTATAATTATCTATAAAAACCATGAATTCCTTTATAAATTAATTTTATTACCTTACAAGGGGGATATTATTTATGAAATTATCAAAAAGACTAGAAAGCATGCAGTTTTCACCTATTAGAAAATTAAATCAGTATGCTGATGAAGCTCGAAACAAAGGGATTAAGGTCATTGGATTAAATATTGGTCAGCCTGATATTGAAACACCTTCAGTTTTTTTTGAAGCTATAAGAAATTTTGATGCTAAAGTTTTAGCATATACAGATTCAAAAGGAATTCCTCCTCTTCTAGATAGCTTTTTAAAGTATTATAATAATTTAGGATATAATTTAGATAAAGACAATATATTGATTACCAATGGAGGAAGCGAAGCTTTATTATTCACAATGATTTCAATATGCGATGAAGGTGATGAGATAATTATTCCAGAACCCTTCTATACAAACTATAACAGCTTCAGTGATTTAGCTTCCATAAAAATAGTACCTTTTAATACCTATGCAGAAAATGGTTTCAGACTGCCTGATAAAGAAGTTATTAAAGGGAAAATAACTTCTAAAACAAAGGCTATCCTCATATCTAATCCTGGCAATCCTACTGGCGTTGTATATACAAAAGAAGAATTAAAAATGCTTATTGATTTAGCTTTAGAGCATGATTTATATATTATTTCTGATGAAGTATACAGGGAATTCGTGTATGATAATCTCCTGTTTACCTCTGCTTTAGAATTCTCAGAAGTCAAAGACAGAGTGATAATAATCGATAGTATATCGAAAAGATATAGTGCTTGTGGAGCCAGAATAGGGTGTATGGTTTCTCAAAATAAAGATTTGATTAAAACAGCATTAAAGCTGGGTCAATCGAGACTATGTTCCCCAACCATAGAACAGATTGCAGCGGCAAGCTTAATAAATACACCTAAAGAATATTTTGATGAAGTTAAAAAAGAATATGAAACCAGAAGAAATATATTATTTGATTGCTTAAAAGGCGTTCCAGGTATTATATGTGAAAAACCTACAGGTGCTTTTTACTTAATAGTTAAGCTTCCTATAAAGGATTCAGATCATTTTGCAAAATGGCTTCTAAGTGAGTTTTCCATAGATAATAAAACAGTAATGATTGCTCCTGCTTCAGGCTTCTATTCCACCAAAGGCCTTGGTGAAGATGAAGTCAGGTTATCCTACTGTGTAAATCAAGATGATTTAAAGATTGCTGCAGATATACTCATTAAAGGTTTGCTAAAATACAAGGAGATTTACAAGTAAAAAGGAAAAATCCGATTTAATCCTTTTAATAAAAAAGTAAACAAAGCTGCATTGATATAAAAATCTATCAAAGCAGCTTTGTTTATTTATAATCATATTTTACTTATTGTATAAATGCATTGAGCTTTTTATTTCTTCACCTTATATTCGTAATTAACAATATTACTGCAGGTTCTAAATCCAATCCTACTGTACAACTTAACCGCTTCATTATTATCAGGACTTACTCTGAGAAATATAGTTTTAAATCCCAGTTTCTTACCTTCATTAATTACAAGGTTTAGAAAAAGGCTTCCGTAACCTTTTTTTCTATATTCTTTTTTTAAACCGAAATTCACTAGAGTTACCGAGTTTTTATAATCGTGTTCTATTAGCTGTCCATAGCCTATATCTTCACCATTTAAATTTAAAAAGTAAGATGCCCCTTTAATATAATAATTTTGGGACTCATCATTGAAAATATCTTTTAAACTCAAAGGAATTCTACGTATACTGTCAAAAATTTCGTTTTGCAGTTGACACCTCAAAGCTTCATCCTTGTTCTCTTCAAATATCTTAAGGTTTAATTCAATATTTACTTCTGCAGATATATACCCTTCCAAATCCATCTTCATTTCTATGGTGTGATTTTTCTTTATAAACCCCTGATATTCCAATACATTTTTATTAAATGGATTTAAACGACATTCATAATACAGAGTGTCTTTGTTCTGTAAAAAATGCAGATTATCTCCAAAGTCGATGTTTTCTTTTACTTTATCAAGATATAAGGAATGTATCCTATAAAGTTTATAATCGGTTTTTTCTAACCAAATAAAACCTATACAAATCCTATCTTGAAATATTAAAAAAAGTCTTTTTCTAAGCTTTAATAGCGTAAAGACATCTAAATCCTTATACTGCCTATAAAGGTCTTCATTTAGTTCATTGAAACTGAGTGCTTTATCAATCATTGAATTTAGGACATTTTTATTATTCTTGTTTATTTGTTTAAATGAAATCATATAAACCTCTTATTGTACGTTAATATAATTAAGAAAATCCACTAAAAATTTTTCATAGCTCTTTTTATATTTATATATTTTTTTAGTTTTTTGTAAAACCTTATTTCTGACCACTGGTTAGGCTTTATATATCTCTTTTTCCCAATCTTCCAGAATCGATGAGGAAAAGCAATTACAGCAAGCATGAGCTTGAGTTCAGGAGGCGAAATCTTTTTAACAGAATTATAGGTTTCAATAATAACTTTAGCTTTATTAAAATCCCATTTATAATTATGACTATACATCAATCTCCGAATCAGCTTAGCTAAGTCAACTATCTGAATATCCATTACTATACTGTCTAAATCTATTATATAATACTCGTCATTCATAGTAATTATATTTTGGTAATAAAAGCTGTCATGGCATATGCCTTTCATTGAACTGTTAATTATATTATAATCACAGGAAGAAATTAAATCCAGTGAAAACCTTCCATAATTATATTCGTCTAAAATATCCTGTTCATATAGATTATCAAACTGTGAAAGCATAAGTTTTTCTTTTATGATTTTCTCATATAGCTTTAAATCATTAAGTTTATTTTCATAATGCCTTATCCACTTATTAGAGTTATCCTCTAAAAGGAGATTTCCTATGTTTATATTTTGAACTGCAAGATGAAATTTTGCTAAAAGTTTAATGCACTCCGAAATTTCCTTTGATTCATATAGGTTGCTTTCAATTCCATCAATCCAGGTAGTAAGATAAAAAATATATTTTGCTTCCTTGACATATAATTTCTTATTTGCAGTTAACATATATTCTGCAGTATTGTAAAACCCCAGTCTATTTAGCTCTTTTGTTAAAATATACCCATTCTTTACTTTATGCTCTCCATGCTTCATGCGTTTTAAGCAGTATAATCCTTCCTTAGCTACTACCTTATACGCACTTCTTTTCCTATAAACTTCAAGTATATTTAAATTATAATTCTTTAATACTTTTTCTAATATATTTTTTTCTCCATAAAGGATATCCTCATCGTAGACACATATATGAGAAAGCACAAAAATCCTCCCTATTAGAGTTCTTCTATAATATTTATATTTTATTAATTACTTATTATTACAAAAAAGCGAAGGTTTTAAACCTTCGCTTTTATTATAAATCACGGGTGCTTAATGATATTCTCTTTTTCTCACTATCTATCTCTATAATAGTAGCTTTAATAACCTCACCGATATTTAAAACTTCTTTAGGATGATTAATTTTCTGGTTGCTTATCTTAGAAATATGCAAGAGAGCATCAACACCAGGTTCTAACTCTACAAAAGCACCGAAATCAGTGAATCTAACCACCTTTCCCATAGTAATATTACCTACAGGATACTTTTCTTCTATATTCAGCCATGGATTCTGGCTAAGGGCCTTTATGCTAAGGGATACCTTTTTCTTTTCGGTGTCTATACCTATTACCTTTACAGTGATTATATCTCCGGTTTTTAGGACGTTTTTAATCTTATTTCTTCCCCATCCTATTTCTGATACGTGGATTAATCCCTCTATACCGTTAATATCTACAAAGGCACCATAATCTACTATATTCTTAACTTCTCCTTTTACAATATCCCCTTCTTTAAGGCTTTCTAAAGCTTCTTTTTCTTTTAAATCTTTCATTTCTTGAAGCACTTCTCTTCTAGAGCCCACTATTTTTGTCTTATGTCTTTCTTCTCTCAACTCAATTATTCTTATCTGAAGGGTTTTACCAATATATTGTTCCAAATCATTGACTCTATATATATCAACATGGGAAGCTGGAATAAATATAGGTATTTCTTTATACCTTGCTATGATACCGCCTTTGATAGCCTCAGTTACTATTACATCGATAACTTCAGAGTTTTCAAATATTTGTTTAAGTTCATTTATTGCCTTTTCTTTTATGGTTTCTATATTAGATAATAAAACATATCCCTCTGAGTTATTAATATTTAATACCTTTGCTTCAATGCTGTCATTTATATTATAAGCGTCCCTGTAGTCCTTTTGATTTTCTGAATAAATTTCATTTTTTGGAATAAATCCATCACTCTTATATCCAGGAAGGGCTATATATATACCTTCGTTATTTATAGATATAATTTTACCTTCTATTTTTTTGCCGATAAATATTTTAGTTGAATTGTTATTCATATACTCCAGCTGTTCATTATCTTCCATGATCTTTATCTCCTTTTAATTTACTTATTACTTTATCTATAACCCAATCTGGCGTTGAAGCACCAGCAGTTATTCCTATGTTAAAGCTTCCTGAATTAATCTTACTGTATACTTCTTCATCTATACTTTCATGATTTTCTATATAAAAAGTATCTTTACATTTATTTTTGCATATTTCATATAGTTTATTTGTATTTGAAGAAGATTTATCTCCGATTACAATCATAACATCCATTTTAGCAGCCAGTTCAGCAGCGCTGCTCTGCCTAGATCCTGTAGCAGAACAAATAGTGTTAAATACCACAAACTCTCTGCATTGATCAGAAATAATATCAATTGCCCTTTTAAAGCTTTCCTGTTTTTCTGTAGTCTGACAAACTACGCAGACCTTGCCGGGGAGCTTTCCCTTTGCGTAACCATGTTCTAAGACTATTGCACTATTTTCGCACCATCCATTTATCCCTATCACTTCGGGATGAATTGGATCTCCAATGATTATTATCTTATAATCCATATTATAATACTTTTCAACTATATTATGAATATGTTTAACATAAGGACACGTAGCATCTATAATATCCAACTGCCTTTGCTTCAGCAAATTAATTACATCCTTACCGACACCGTGGGAGCGCAGTATAACTGTATCCCCTTTTTCAAGCCTGTAAATATCATTAATGTCAATGGTATGGATATCTGTATCCTGCAGCCTGGAAATCACATCCTTGTTATGAATTAGGGGGCCTAAAGTATATATTTTTTTTGCTTTACCTTTTTGTGAAGCTAAAGCTTCATCCACCGCTCTCTTTACCCCAAAACAGAATCCTGCTTTATCAGCTAAAACAATGTTATTCATTTTATAACCCCTTTATTGAATGTTTATATGAGAACAGATTTTTTCTACTACTTCGCTTATAGTCATATTTGAAGTGTCTATTAAAACAGCATCTGAAGCTTTTTTTAAAGGATTGATTTTCCTGTGAGTATCTATATGGTCTCTTTTTATTATTTCATTTAATATATCATTATAATCTACTAAAATACCTTTTTCCATAAGTTCATTGTATCTTCTCTGTGCACGCTCCTCAGGAGATGCTGTGATATAAAACTTATAGGGGGCTTTTTTTAATACTACAGTACCAATATCTCTCCCGTCCATAATCACATCATGCTCTTCTGCTATATTCTGCTGCTGAAATACAAGCTTTTCTCTGACTCTTTCTATAGCTGCAAAGTGTGAAACCTTTCCTGCAATCTCCGGTAAAGATAGTTTTTCTGTGATGTCTTCATCATTAAGTATCAATCTATCGCCATTAAACTTAATTTTCATTTTATCAATTAAACTGCAAATTTCATCCACATTGTCAGGAGACAATCCTTTTTCAACTGCTTTTAAAGCAACCGCTCTATACATTGCGCCTGTGTTTATATACATCAGATTATATTTATCTGCAACTAATTTTGCTATAGTGCTTTTTCCTGCTCCTGCCGGTCCATCAATAGCCACAGCTAACTTCACTATTTCCACCATCCCCTAGTTATTATCTAAATCTTTTCTTAAG
>NZ_CCXI01000065.1 GCF_000820705.1 Clostridium polynesiense
CGTGTTTAACATTTTCTATTTCACCATTATATAATATCATAACTCTTATGCATAATGGCAAGTATAATTCTTCATTTACAATCATTTCGTTAAAATGCATAATAGCCTGACTATTTAACCTATATTCTTCCCTTAAATACTTACCAGGATAATCTGCGGTAATATCAGAGGTACAGGAAAATATAATAGATATTATATTTTTTAAATTCAAGCTGTTTTTATATATTATTTCATCAAATAGTGTAATAGAAGCTTTTTTAATATTTTCCTTGTTATTTTTTTCTATAGTTATTGCTCCTCTTATAGCTTTCATAACTCATCACCTACTTTTTCCCCGGCTATATAGCCTGTAGATAAAGCTATTTGTACATTATAGCCACCGGTAAAAGCATCTACATCCATAACTTCTCCGCAGAAAGAAAGATTTTTTATAATCTTAGATTTCATTGTAGAGGGATTTATCTCTTTAATAGATACTCCTCCGGCAGTTACTATTGCTTCTTCTATGGGTCTTAGCCCCTTAACTTTCATACTGAGATTCTGCAAAAGATAAACAAGGCTTTTTCTCTCTTCTTTTGTGACAGTGTTTATCTTTTTATTGGGATCTATATTAGATAAATTGATTATCGTATTTATAAGCTTCCTAGGCAGCAGGTCTTCTAAAGAATTCTTAAAATCTTTGTTTATGTATTTCTTGAAATCCCTTTGAATTCTGCTATCCAGCTCCTGTTCGCTCAAAGCAGGCTTTAAATTTAGAGAAATCTTATATTCTCCCTGGGATTTTACGTATCTGCTTGCACTTAAAATAACAGGACCTGACACTCCATAATGAGTAAAGACCATTTCTCCAAAGCTTTTATAAATCTGTTTATTTTCCTTAAAAAGGGTGACTTGAATATTCTTTAAGGATAATCCCTGAAGCTCTTTAATGAACTCCTCTTTTATTTCTATAGGTACTAAAGAAGGTTTTGGTTCAACTATCTTATGTCCTAAATCTTCTGCAAATTTGTATCCATCCCCTCTTGAACCTGTAGAGGGATAGGATTTGCCTCCTGTAGCTAATATAAAATAATCTCCTTGTATTCTTTCACCATTGCTCAGAACAGCTTCTATTATAGCTGAATCTTTAGAAAGAAGATTTATAACCTTACTGTTAAGATGTATTTCAACACCGCTGGCATTCAGCTTTTTTTCCAAGGCTCCTATGATATCAGAGGACTTATCAGATTTAGGAAACACCCTGTCTCCCCTTTCTATCTTAAGATCTACTCCTAAGGTAGTAAACATACTCATTACATCTTCATTAGTAAATGTGTACAATGAACTATACAAAAAATTAGGGTTTCCGGGAATATATTCAAAAAACTCACTTATATCTTTAGCATTTGTCACATTACAGCGTCCTTTACCGGTAATAAAAAGCTTTTTACCTAATCTTTCATTACCCTCCACAAGAATGACCTTATTATTTTCAGAAGCTTTTATAGCTGCCATCATTCCCGCAGGTCCTCCGCCTATAACTATAACCTTCTTCAAGCTTTCATCTCCTTAGTTATATTAGTTTAACCACATTAATATTATCCCTTTACAGCATTTAATGTCAATTAAAAAAGAACATATAAAATTACCTTGATAAAGATCTTCTATAACTAAAGCGTATACTCAGTCAATAGATATAACATTAAAAATAGAGTATGATGTCCCCATCATACTCTTTAAAACATAAAATTTATTTGTTATCTATTTAGGATATATTATATTCTAATATATTCCTTGTGCATTCATAGCTTCTGCAACTTTAACAAAACCTGCTATGTTAGCTCCTGCCACTAAGTTATATCCAAATCCATACTCCTCTGCTGTGTTGCAGGCTGCTTTATGGATATTAACCATTATTTGATGAAGTCTTGCATCAACTTCTTCTTCAGTCCAGGATAATCTTGCACTGTTTTGAGCCATTTCAAGAGCAGATACTGAAACTCCGCCGGCATTAGCTGCCTTAGAAGGTCCAACAATCACATTATGCTGCTGAAGGTATTGAACAGCTTCGTTTGTACAAGGCATATTTGCACCTTCGCAAACATACTTTATGTTATTTTCTACTATCATTTTTGCATGTTCTAAATGTATATCATTTTGGGTAGCACATGGCATTATTATATCAACTTTTACACCCCATGGTTTCTGACCTGGGTAGAATTCTACTCCATATTTGTCTGCATAATCCTTAACTTTATCTCTTCCTGAATTTCTCATCTCTACTAAGTACTCAACTTTTTCTCCGATTATACCGTTAGGATCATATATATATCCATCTGGACCGGATAAAGTTACAACCTTACCGCCTAAGCTTTCAACTTTTTTACATACCCCCCAAGCAACATTACCAAAGCCTGAAACTGCCACTGTCTTTCCTTCAAAAGTGTCATTTTCATGCTTTAATATTTCCTGACAGAAATAAGCAATACCAAAGCCTGTTGCTTCCGGTCTGATTAAGCTTCCGCCATAGCTTAAGCCTTTACCTGTAAGCACGCCGTTTTCAAAAGCTCCCTTTATTCTTCTGTAGTGTCCATATAGATAACCTATCTCTCTGGCACCTACTCCAATATCTCCGGCAGGCACGTCCACGTCAGGACCTATATGTCTGTATAGCTCAGTCATAAAGCTTTCACAGAACCTTCTTATTTCCCCATCGGATCTTCCTCTTGGGTCAAAGTCTGAACCTCCCTTACCGCCGCCAATTGGGAGGCTTGTTAAGGAATTCTTGAGTATTTGCTCAAATCCAAGGAATTTAATTATACCTATATATACTGAAGGATGGAATCTTAATCCTCCCTTATAAGGTCCTATTGCTCCATTGAACTGTACTCTATACCCTCTGTTAACCTTTACATTGCCTTCATCGTCAGTCCAAGGAACTTTGAACATTATCTGTCTTTCCGGTTCACAGAATCTTTCTAACAAATTGGCTTTAATATACTCGGGATGCTTGTTTAATACTGGCTCAAGAGAAACTAAAACTTCTTCCACCGCTTGAATAAACTCCGGTTCATTAGCATTTCTCTTTCTAACATTCTCCAACACGCTTTCAATATAAGCTTTTGGTTCTAAAACTGTGTTACCCATTTAAATACCCCCTAAATGAATGATTTAATTCATATTTTGTAGAATTTGAAATTCAAGCTTCTTTCAGTATATATATATTCGATATAAAGTGATTTATTCCTTCTCAAATTTAATAAATTTTTACAATTATTAATATAAAAAAGAGATAAAATTATTTTATCTCTTATTTTTCTTCTCTTGGCTTATAAGAATATATCTGATACTCTTCCCATATATCTTCAAGGCTGTTAAAGGTTGATGCTATCTTTTCCTTTTCCATCAATCCTACAGCAATGATTAAAGCATTTATTACGCTGAGAGGGGCTACAAGCGAGTCTACAAAGGATGCCATATTGCTTTGTGCAATTAATGTGTAATCAGCTTTTCCCGCTAAAGGTGATAATAAGCTGTCTGTTATAGCTACCACAGAAGCCTTTCTCTTATGTGCAAATTCCAAAGACTGAATGGTTTTAACAGCATATCTTGGAAATCCTATTCCTATAACCAGATCTCCTTCGCCTACACTTATCATCTGCTCAAAAATATCGGATATACCGTAACCAACAACCTTTACGTTATCCAGAATAACATTTAAATAGAAGCCTAAAAAATCTGCTAACGCAGTGGAACTTCTAAGACCGATTATATAAATACGTTTTGCTTCAAGAATTTTTGCAACAACTTCTTCAAAGCTCTTTTGATTAATTTTTTCTAAAGTAGCTCTTATATTTTCCATATCAGCTTTAAGAACACCCTTCAAGGCATTTTCTTCACTTATATAATCATTAGACAGTTCAAGTCTTTGAACTGTGGTGAGTTTATTTTTTATAAGCTCCTGCAGAGCTTTTTGAAGTTTGGG